>CAMLHI010000087.1 GCA_946479705.1 uncultured Oxalobacteraceae bacterium | reverse complement strand
TTCCTGCACAAGGCGTCCGACCGCGGCAGCGAGGCCGAGCCGGCCAGCAGCGGCGCGCGCTTCGTGTTCCTCAGCCCCGGCGTGAGCTATGCGCTGCCGCATGACAGGCAGCTGTATGCCTTCTACCAGCATCCGCTGTACCGCAAGGTCACCGGCGTGCAGCTGACCGCGCCCCAGTCTTTCGTGCTGGGCGTGTCCGGACGGCTGTGATGAAACCCGCGCGCATGCTCGTGCTGCTGCTGGCGGTTCTGCCCGGCCTGGCGGCGGCGCAGGGCATCGACCTGACCGACCTGCAAGGCCGCCATCACACCCTGCAGGGCTACCGCGGCAAATGGGTGGTGCTCAATGTGTGGGCAACCTGGTGCGCGCCCTGCATCCACGAAATGCCGGAGCTGGAGGCGCTGTCGAAGTCGCGTGCCGATCTGGTGGTGCTGGGCATCGCGGCCGACGCCGACAAGCAGCCGCGCGTGGCCGACTACGCTCGCGCGCTGCACGTGAGCTATCCGATCGTCGCCGGCGATCCGGCCATGCTGGCCTCCTTCAATGTGCGCGCCTACCCCACCACCATGCTGTGGAACCCGGACGGCAAGCTGGTGCTGACCAAGCTGGGACAGGTTAGCCGGCGCGAGCTGGAAGGCCAGCTGGCCGCTGCATCTGTCGGTGCAGGGGTCGGTCACCATCCATGAGGCGATCAGTCTACCCGGGCGAGACGGTGCGCTCCCGTCCGGGCAGGTTCCGCGCTACCCGCCGGCGCCTAGAAATATTTGGAGAGGTAGAAGGCGCCCGAGTCCGGGAAAATGGTGGCGATGCGCCCGGATGAGACGCGCTTGAGCAGACCGGCGATGGCGGCGGTGACGCAGCCGCTCGATCCTCCTACCAGCATGCCTTCGGTGTGCGCCAGGCGGTGGCAATAGTCGATCGCCTGCTCGTCCGGGATCTGGATGATCTCGTCGACGACGGAGGGGTCGAAGCTGCCGGCCGGGTCACGCTTGCCGACGCCTTCGATGCGGCTGGCGAAGGGGTGGGCGTTGGGCTTGCCGCGCAAGGCGGCGTGATAGCCTGAGCGTTCCGGTTCGACGCCGATGACCACGATGGCGCGATTGCGCTCCTTGAGAAAGCGGCCGACGCCGGATATGGTGCCGCCCGAGCCTATCCCTGCGACGAAATAGTCGATCTGGCCGGCGGTTTGTTCCCACAATTCGGGGGCCGTGTCGGCATAGTGGGATTCGGCGTTGAGCGCGGAACGGTATTGGTCCAGGTGAACGGCGCCGCTGTCGTGCGCGAGCGCCAGGGCCTTGGCCTGGTAGCTGCCGGCATCGTCGGTCGCCAGATGCGCGGCGCAGGTGTGGACAGTGGCGCCGTACGCGCCGATGCGCTTGATCTTTTCGTGGCTGGTGACATCGGGGACCGTAATGTCACAGTCGATGCCGTACACGGCGCTGGCCATGGCCAGCGACGCGCCGGTATTGCCGGACGAGCTTTCGACCACGCGCGTGGTGGCGCCCCGCGCCTGTTCCTGTGCCAGCATGTAGCGCACCATGCGGTCCTTGATACTGCCGCTGGGATTCATGAATTCGAGTTTGGCCACCACGTCCACGGCTGGATAGGCGGCGAACAGACGCGCCAGCGAGACCATGGGCGTGTTGCCAATGGCATCCATGATGGAGGCGCAGATGGCGGGCGGCTTGCTGCGGGAAGTCGGGCGCGATGTCATTGGCTGTCAATATATCAACTGTGCGGGACGCGGGACGGCTGCGTTTCATGCCGCCCTGTCAGATATATTACCAGAGAGAAAAATTGTGATTTTTTATATCGTGCGCGCCCTGCCAGGGGCAGGCGGGATGGGTTTGTGCGCAGGTCAAAGTTGCGCATGCTTGTCGGAGTCGGGAGGGCGGGTCGTGCTGCTGGCCACTCAGGGTGGGCTGCCGGCGCTGGCCACCGGGGCGGTGCCGGTGGCCAGCGCGAACGGGTCGACCTGGAAACGAACCTTGGCTTGGGCGGCGTTTCCTGGCGGTTAGTTGGCTCAGGGGTGGGCGGCGACGGGCTCGGGCGGCTGGGCGGCGTAACGCTGGGCCAGCACGGCGCAGACCATCAGTTGCAACTGGTGGAACAGCATGAGGGGCAGCACAACCGTGCCCAGCGCGCTGCCGCTGAACAGTACCTTGGCCATCGGGATCCCGCTGGCCATGCTTTTCTTGGAGCCGCAAAAGATGATGGCGATGCGGTCTTCCCGGTTGAATCGCAGTTGGCGGCTGGCGAAGCTGGTGGCGCCGATCACCAGCGTGAGCAGGACCACGTCAATGACAAGCAGGCCGGCCAGGGCGCTGGGCGCCAAGCTTTGCCATAGGCCCTGTCCGACAGCTTCGCTGAAGGCGGTGTAGACCACCAGCAGGATCGAGCTTTGGTCGACCGCGCGCACCAGCGCCCGGTGGCGTTCGACCCAGGGACCGATCCAGCGGCGCGCGATCTGGCCGGCGATGAAGGGGAGCATCAGTTGCGCGCCGATGCGCAGGATGGCGTCGAGCGCCGAGCCGTTGCCGGCGTGGGCGGTGGTCACCAGGCCCGTCAGCATGGGGGTGAGAAAGACGCCCAGCAGGTTCGAGGCGGAGGCGCTGCAAATTGCCGCCGGAACGTTGCCGCGCGCGGCGGCGGTGAAGGCGATTGAGGATTGGACGGTGGACGGGAGCATGCACAGGAACAGGATGCCCAGGTAGAGCTCGGGGGTGACCAGCGGCATGAGCAAGGGACGCAGGGCCAGCCCCAGGACGGGGAACAGGACGAAGGTGGATAACAGCACCAGCAGGTGCAAGCGCCAGTGGGTGATGCCGGCGACGACGGCTTCGCGCGGGAGCTTGGCGCCGTGCAGGAAGAACAGCAGGCAAATCGCGGCGTTGGTGGCTTGGTCGAACAGGCGCGCGCCTTGGCCGTGCGCGGGGAACAGGCTGGCGGCGCCGATGGTCGCCAGCATGGCCAAGGTGAAGTTGTCGGGCAAAAAGCGTGAACGGGCCATACTGTCCTTTGTGAGTGTCGTGGCAGCGGGGCGGTTTGTGTGCTGCTGCAGTTCGGTCGCGCCTGCTGGCTTCGGTGACGCTGGGCGGCGGCGGCCGCGTCGCTTGTCATCATAGCGCTGTCGTCAGGACGTGCGAAGGATTGTGGCGCTGGAGCGTCGAGCGGCCATGGCCGTTGTTGGCGCTGTGCTCGGCAAGGTCAGCACTGTGCGTGTGCTTCCGCGCCGACACGCTCGTTAGACGCTCGTTAGACGCTCGTTAGACGCTCGTTAGACGCCCGTTAGACGCCCGTTAGACGCCAGCATGAGCCCAATCGGCGCACGGATCGGTCGCGCCTTCAAGGACGCCATTGGTGTGGACGGCGATTGCGTCGGCGTGTCCACCATATCGCTCGTCATGTCCGGCGCACACGGGGGCCGAATTGAGCGGGTGGAAAGAAAATTCATTAGCGACGACACGCCTTGTGTCGGTGGCGGCAGGTTGTGGCCCCGTCCCTGCGCCACGTGTCGACACACGGGTGCGACGGGCTAAGCGCGCTAGGCTTCCAGGTTTGCCAGCCGCAGCGGTCTGCGCGTCCATTCGAGTCCAATGGTCAGGGCGCGGGCGACGTCGCCGCGTAGAGGTCGTCTTGGTCCGCCTCTGCAAAGCGCTCGCAAGTTGCGGACTGGGCACGGGCTGAGCCAAAACCGTCGGCGCGGTGGGGAGCCAGGTGGATCAGCCCGCGACAAGCTCACAGGCGCGCCATGCCATTTAGAGTACCGCCACGCGCACGATACGGGACACTTCGCGCGAAATGGGGTATGGGCAGGGACGAGCTGCCGTCGGGGCGCTGCCCCGTGGGCGTGCTGCCCCAATCGCTCGTGTCGTCTTAGCGCTTGACCGCCATGTCATTCTTGACGGCCTTGACGCCATTAATCTTGCGCGCCACCGCGACGGCCTTGGGCATGTCGTCAGGTGAACTGACGAAGCCGCTCAATTGAACCGTGCCCTTGTAGGTCTCAACGTTGATTTCGGTGGCTTTGAGATCGGGATCGGCGACCAACGCCGCTTTGACCTTGCCAGTGATGAGGGAATCGTCAAGATATTCGCCAGTACCTTCGCGGCTCGCGGTAGGTGCACAAGCGATCAGCCCAATAATTAGGAAGCTGGAAAGAATGGTTTTAATAATGTGTGCGATACGCATGGTAGGTCTCCGGTGGCCTAATTCGATTGGCCCATTGTCGCGTGAGCGGTCCGACAAGATTTGATGTCGCTCAATCGCGCCACCGGACTACCATTGCGTCAACTCCGCTTGTGCATCTGCGCGCCGGCAATGATCGACTGCACGGGTTTGTGTTCGATCAGATCGCGCCCGATTACCAGACGTACGTCGGCGCGCCCGGCGTGCGGCACGGCCACCACCGTTGCAGCGCCAAAGCGCGCTGCCAGACGCTCGGCCGCCTCGCGGAAATCCGGCTGGTATTCAACCCTTGTTTCTATCACGCCGAAACCTTTCTGATTGCTCAGCCGCACTACCTGCATATCATCGCCGTGCAGGATGCGAGCCAAGGAGCGTGCCATGCCAGTGACCCCATTTCCATTACGGATTTCGAGCGAAATAGTCGTCGTCATCGGCATGGCCTTCGTTCGATCGGCCTCACGCGCACCCACGCGAGGTGCGCGGGCCGGGATGCGCCGTAGTACGAAGAGGCCGCCGCCAGACGATTCGACTTGGGTCCGCGCCCACTCATTATCATCGGCCGACGCCGCAACGGCACGATCGATCGCCACGCTGCCGGAGTGTGGAGCAAGTGCGTAATCGTTCTTGAAGTCGTGCTGCCGCAGTGTGGCTGCCTGCTTAAACATTTGCTGCGCGCGCTCCGCTTGCCCGAGCTTCTCGAGTGCGCCGCCAAGGTGCTGCCATGCGCGGTGATTAAGAGGATCGAGCACGCACGCTTTTTCTAATGCCGCCAGCGCTGACGCGTAGTCGCCCTTCAGGAAGAGTGCATAGCCCAGATTGCTAAACAGAAACGCGTTTTCGGTACCAGCTTGTTCTCCGCGCATCGCCGTAAGCGCTTGCCACAGCGGCACTGCTTTATCAAACTCGCCCCGCTCCGCATACAGTGTTGCGAGCCCATTGCGCGCATTGACGTGCGTCGGCATCATCCGCAACGCGCTTTGGTATGACTGGAGCGCATCGTCGAAGCGGAAGGCCATATGCTGGCTGCGCGCGACCAGGTAGGCATCGTCGGGGCTGGCGAAAGTTGGCGCGACGACCGCGGCAGGGGCAGGTCGGGAACTTTTGTTCGCACACGCCACCAGCGTGACAGCCATCCCTATAACTGAGAGATACTTGAGTGTAGATTGCATACCGCCTCCAGTGAGAATCCCTAACTGCCCATAGCGCCAAGGGCGTGGCTGATCTGAATGCCCGCCGGGCCAACCAGTACCATCAGTAAGGTCGGAAAAATGAAAAAGATGAGGGGGAACAGCAGTTTGAGTGCAATCTTTGCGGCAGCCTCCTCAGCGAGCAAGCGCCGCTTGGTACGCAAGTTATCGGAATGTACGCGGAGGGAGGTTCCCATGCTGGTACCGAAACGTTCCGATTGGATCAGCATGGCAACAAGCGTATCAACATCCTCCACCCCGCTGCGCAACGCAAGATTGCGTAACGCACGTTCCTTGGAAAAGCCAGCCCGCATTTCCATCAATACCAGTTGCAATTCCTGGGCCAGCACCAAGCTTTTGATATGAATCTCGCCTGCCACCTTGATCAGTGCACGTTCCAAACTCAGACCTGCCTCAACGCATACGGTCAGCAGGTCCAGCGCATCGGGAATGGTTTCGAAGATGTCGCGTTGGCGGCGCTTTGCAATTTGGTCTAGGACGAAGTTGGGGAGGTAATATCCGACCGCGGCAACTACCAACAGCCATAACATGAACTGGGTGCCGCCCATGGCTGGAGTTGTGTGCGTCAACACCAGCGCGGTGATCGCTGGCGTCACGAGTGCGAGAAGGGTTTTGGAAGCAAAGTACAGTGTTGCCACGGCGCGGCTGCGCCAGCCAGCGTTCATAAAGCGGGTACGTAGCGCTGACTTCTCCCAACCCTCCTCTGGCAATGACAACCTGCTGAACGGCACGGCGACCTTGACTACGGTTTCGACCCATCCTTCGGTTTCCAACGCAGTCGACTCGGTTTGGCCGCGAAAACTGGCCAAGCGCGCACGCATGTAGCCAGGTGAAAGGAGCGCCATCGCCAGCATGACCAGGGCGCCCACGATGGCAAACACAATCAGAAGAAACAGGACCTGCGCGCTAGTCATAAAAGCCCCCTATACGTGGATATGAATAACGCGGCGTATCCAAAGAGTGCCGATCAAAATCATGCCGGCAGCACACCACATCATTTTGATGCCAGTCGGATCGGTCCAGAGCAGGCTGACGTAACCGGGGTTGACGACGACCATGAACGCCATGACGCAGAAGGGAAGTGCTCCCAGTATCCATGCGGACATGCGGCCCTCCGCCGAAAGCACCCTGACCTTGCCAATCAGCTTGAGCCGTTCCCGGATGATATAAGCAATGTTTCCGAGTATTTCGGCTAAATTGCCTCCGGATTCGCGCTGGATGACGACAGCAATGACGAGGTAGCGCAGGTCGGTCAGAGGAATTCGGTCGGCCAAATTATGTAGCGCTTCATTCAGGGGCACTCCATAATTAATCTCCTCATGAGCTGCCCGAAACTCTCCGCTAATCGGTTCCGGCAGTTCGCTTCCAACCATCTGCAGCACGTTGGTAAAAGCATGGCCAGCCCTCATGGCGCGCGCCAGAAAATCAGCGACTTCGGGAAGCTGCTCTTCAATTTTGATCAGCCGTGCGGTCCGCGCACGCAACAGGAAAATGTACGGAACACACATGAACGTGAGCACGATCACGCATTGCACGAGTAAGGACACGGGGCGGAGCTGCACTAAAAACGCGGCGACCAGAAATGCTCCGAGAGTGGCTGCGCCGAATTGCTCCACCGACCAGCGCGTCCCCGCCTGGAGTAGCTTGCGATCGAGGGCGTTGGCTAGCCAGCGCCGATGCAAGAATTTATCCAGCCTATCGTTGCGGCTGTAGCGTCGCTGTTTTAAAATCGAAATGCGCTGGGTGCCGTCATTGACGCCACCCGACATGACGCGTAAGCGCCGTGCAATACGGCGCGCCTCAGCGCCGTGCGCCCCGGACCACCACAAGTAGGCCCCTTCAATTAGCAAGATCACCGTGGCGAACAACAATACCCCTATGGTATAGAAAACGATATCCATGTGCGGCTCCGCTGGTCTATTCGTATATCCGGGTCGGATCGAAGGCTGAGTCTGGTACCGCCGCGCCAAACAAGCGTAGGCGCTCGGCAAAGCGCGGGCGCACACCCGTAGCGCAAAAATGGCCGAGCACCTTGCCCTCTTGGGTTACGCCGCTCTGCCTAAAGGCGAAGATTTCCTGCATGGCAATGACATCACCTTCCATGCCAGTAATCTCCTGCACGCTGACGAGCTTGCGCGCGCCATCGGTCATGCGTGTCACTTGCAATACCACCGTAACCGCCGAGGCGATCTGCTGGCGTGTAGCGTGCGGCGTAAGGTTGACACCGGCCATGCCGACCATATTTTCCAGTCGTGACAGCGCGTCGCGTGGGGTGTTGGAATGGATCGTTGCCAGTGAACCTTCGTGCCCTGTGTTCATTGCCTGTAGCATGTCGAGCGCTTCGGCGCCGCGTACCTCGCCCAGAATGATACGGTCTGGACGCATTCGCAGTGCGTTGCGCACCAGCGCGCGTTGCGAAA
>CAMLHI010000086.1 GCA_946479705.1 uncultured Oxalobacteraceae bacterium | reverse complement strand
GGGCGCACTGTGGCAGCACGAAGGGGGCAATGTCGGCCTGGCCAGCTCAGGCTCGGGCGACACCCTGGCCGGCATCATCTGCGGCCTGGCCGCGCGCGGGGCATCGCTGGAGCAGGCCGCCTGCTGGGGCGTGGCCCTGCATGCGCGCGCGGGCCAGCGCCTGGCCGCGCGCATGGGCCTGCTGGGCTATCTGGCCCGCGACATCCCCGGCGAAGTGCCGGCGCTGATGGACATGCTGGCGCCGCGCTGACGTCCCTGCCAGGCCATGGTAAAAATATTTGCTAGCGCCGCGCAAATGATCCGAACTTGCCAATACGTTAAACGTCTAAGGGTTACAGTCGTCATGTGCACTGATGGTCCCGAAGCCGGGCCGATCAGGCCCGGTGCGGACTGAATCCGGCGCCGCCGGCTTTCCGGCGGCACTACATTGAACGTTTACCGCAATCTAGGAGCACGTCATGAACACCTTATCGAACACGCCGAAAATCCTGCTGACCGTCGCCGTCCTGGCCGCCGCCCTGGCTGGCTGCAAGCGCAACGAAACCACCACGCCGACCAGCGACACCGGCACCACCGCCACAACGCCATCGACCACTTCGGGCACGAGCGGCACCACGGGCACCACCGGCACGGGTACCGGCACCACGAGCGACAGCACCACCTCGGGCGCGGCGGGTACGGGCACCACCGGCACCGCGGGAACCACCGGTTCCGATACCACCGGCACCACCGGTACTTCGGGCACGACCGGTACGACCGGCACCACTGGCGCGGGCACTACTGGCTCGAATACCAGCGGCACCAGCGGGACGAGCGGCACGACTGGCACCAGCGGCACCAGCGGCACCAACACCCGCTAAGGCAAGCCTCGCACGACCTTGCGCGCCCCGTTCGTAGTGCGCTAATGAAGTAGTATTACGCGAAAAAAAATGCCGTCCAGCTTAAGACTGAACGGCATTTTTTGTGCTGCACCGGGCCGTGCCCGCACGTCCTATTTGTCGAGCATGGCGACCGGCTTGAGCGCAGTGCCACGGCCACGCCTGGTGGACAACTGCACCAGCCACACTACGCAGCGGAACAGGAAGCGCACCATGGTCAGCGCCAGGATGGCTTCGACGAAGGTCATCACGAAGGCCGGCAGCACGGTGTAGCGCGCGGCGCGGCGCTGGAACTTGGCCACCATGCGGTCGTGCGCGATCTCGATGCTGTCGTAAAAAGTCGGCACCACCAGCAGGGTCAGGATGGTCGAGGTGATGGTCCCGCCGATAATGGCGATCGCCAGCGGACGGTAGAACTCGCCGCCCTCGCCCAGGCCCAGCGCCACCGGGAACATGCCGGCGATCAGCGCGAAGGTGGTCATCAGGATCGGGCGCAGGCGCATGCGGCCGGCGTCCATCAGCGCGTCTTCGCGGTCGAAGCCTTCTTCCTCCTTCTTGCGGGCCGCGTCGAGCAGCAGGATGGCATTCTTGGCCACCAGGCCCATCAGCATGATGATGCCGATAAAGCTCATCAGGTTGAGGGTGCCGCCGGTCAGGATCAGGGCGATCACCACGCCGATCAGCGACAGCGGCAGCGAGATCATCACGGCCAGCGGCGCCGTGAACGAGCCGAATTGCATCACCAGGATCAGGTACATCAGGCCGATGCCCGATACCAGCGCGATGCCCATGGCCGAGAACACTTCCTGCTGGTCCTGGCTGGCGCCGCCCAGTTCCAGGCCGTAGCCGGGCGGGTAGTCGAAGCTCTTGGCCAGCGCCATCGCGTCCTGGGTCACCTGACCGCTGGAGCGCCCTTGGGCATTGGCCGAGACGCTGATGACACGCTTGCCGTTCTTGTGCTGGATGCCGGACGGGCCCTTGCCCATGGTGATGGCGGCGATCTGGTCCAGCGGCACCATCTGGTTGGTGCCGGTCACAGAAATCGGCAGGCGCTCGATGTTCTCGGCGCTGACCCGGTCTTCCGGATGCAGGCGCACCGCCACGTCGCGCGATTCGCCGGTCGGGTCGACCCAGTCGCCCACTTCCACGCCGGCAAAGGCGACCCGCAGCGATTGCGCGGCGTCGTTGACGGAAATGCCCATGGAATTGGCCAGCCCGCGGTTGAGCTCGATCTTCAGCTCGTTCTTCGGATCCTGCTCGGACAGGCCGACATCGACCGCGCCGGGGACCTGGCGCAGCTTTTCCATATACGCCGTGGCAATGTCCATCAGCTTGCGCGAATCGGGGCCGGTAAATTCGATCTGCACCGGCTTTTGCGCGCCATTGTTCAAGTCATCGAGCACGACATACTCGGCGCCGACCAGCTGGCGCACTTTTTCGCGCAGTTCGACCGCGATTTCCTTGGCGCCGCGCTCACGCGTACGCTTCTTGCCGATATCGACCCGGATGCGGCCGCCGCTGGCATCGATGCGGCTATTGGTGTCCTTGACTTCCTTGATGGTGCGGGCGATCTCGGCGGCCTTCTCCAGCTTCAGGCGGGCGTATTCCACGCTCGACGACGCTGGCGTGCGCACGGTAATCATCAGCATGCCGCTGTCGGCCTTGGGCAGGAAATCGGAGCCGCCAAACTTGACCTGCAGGACCAGCGCCCCGGCCAGGCTGGCCACGGCGATCAGGCCCATCCAGCGGCGGTGGTGCAGCGCCCAGGCGATCACCCGGCCGTAGCGGTCGGCCTGGTGGTCGAACCAGTCGTTAAAGCGCTGCAGCACGCGCGAGATGCCTTTTTTCGGCGCCGAATGGTGGTCCGGCGGGTCGCCCCAGTAGGCCGACAGCATCGGGTCGAGCGTGAAGGAAATGGCCAGCGACACCATCACCGAGCAGGTCACGGTCAGGGCGAAGGGCCGGAACCATTCGCCGGAAATGCCGGCCATGAAGGCCACCGGAATGAACACCGCCATGATCGAGAAGGTGGTCGAGGCCACCGCCATGCCGATCTCGGCCGTGCCTTCCAGCGCCGCCGTGCGCCGGTCGGAACCGTTCTGCATGTGGCGCACGATGTTTTCCCGCACCACGATGGCGTCGTCGATCAGCACGCCGATCGCCAGCGACAGGCCGAGCAGGGTCATGAAGTTCAGGGTAAAGCCGCACAGCCACACGGCGATGAAGGCGGCCAGCACCGAGGTCGGCAGGGACAGCGCCGTGATCAGGGTCGAGCGCCAGGAATTGAGGAAGGCGTACACCACGAAAATGGTCAGCACGGCGCCGAACACCAGCGATTCGATCACATTGTTGAGGCTATTTTGCGAGCGCTCGCCGCCATCGTCGACGATTTCCAGCTTGGTACCGGCCGGCAGTTCCTTCTCGATTTCCTTGACCGTCTCGCGCACTTTCTTGGCCACCGTGACGGTGGAAGCGTCCTTGGAACGGCTCACCGAAATGCCGACGTTGGGCTTGCCGCTGCGGATCGATAGACTGTTGATGTCGGCAAAGCCATCCTCGATCTCGGCCACCTGGCTCAGGCGCACCACTTCCTCGCCGCGGCGCTTGACCACGATCTGCTGGAAGTCGGCGGGCGATTCGATGCGCCCGACCAGACGGATGCTCTGCTCGTCGAGGTTGCCGCGGATCTTGCCCACCGGCGCATTGGTATTCTGGTTGCGCAAGGCATTGACCACATCGCCCACCGAGACATTGTATTCACGCAGCTTGGCCGCGCGCAGCAGCACCGACAGTTCGCGCCGCAGTGAGCCGCCGACATTGACGATGGAGACGCCGTCGAGGGCGCGGAAGCGGTCGGCCAGCACATCCTCGGCGAAACGGGAAATTTCCGCGTGGGTCTGGCTGGTGGACGATAGCGCCAGGCTCATCACCGGCTCATTGGACGGGTCGGCGCGCTGCAGGATCGGTTCGCGCATTTCCAGCGGGAGCTTGTAGCGCACCGCCGCGATGGCATTGCGCACTTCATCGGAGGCTTCGATCAGGTTCTTGTTGAACGAAAATTCCAGGAAGAAGTTGGCATTGCCTTCGTTGGCGCTGGCATTGATTTTCGACACGCCCGGAATGCTCTGGAAGGATTTTTCGATGCGGTTGACGATCTCGCGTTCGACCGTATCGGGCGAGGCGCCCGGATAGGGGATGTTGACGATGATGAAGGGAATCTCGACATCGGGATTCTGGTTCACACGCAGTTTCTTGAGCGCCAGCAGGCCCAGGCACATCATCGCCAGGATGATGACCACGGTGGCGACCGGGCGCTTGATACTGAAGTCGGACAGGAACATATTATTTCCCCTGCAGGGCTGCGGCGGCCGCGCCGGTGGCGGCGCTGGCCACCTTGGCCGGCGCCATCTGGACTTTCTGGCCATCCTTGAAGGACGAATTCGGGCTGCGCAGGATCACGTCGCCGGCCGCCAGGCCGCCGCGCACTTCATAGGCGCCGGTGCGGGCATCGCGCACGCCCACCAGCAGGTCGGCCTTGTTGAGGACATTGCCCTTGACGCGCCAGGTGTAAGCCTTGTCGCCGGCCTTGACCAGGGCGCCTTCGGGCAGCATCAGCGCGGCCGTGGTCTCGGCCTCGATGCGGCCTTCGCCGTACAGGCCGGACACGCGCGGCTGCGGCGAATTGGGCGCGAAGGCCACCAGCACCTCGACCTGGCGCGTGACTTCATTCGCCGACGGATCGACGCGCTTGACGACGCCGCGGAATTCCTGGCCGGCATAGCCATTGATGCGGAAGCTGACCGGCTGGCCCACCTTGACGGCGCTGATGCGGTCGGCCGAGACGCGGCCCTCGAAACGCATGCTGGTCGGATCGATAATCTTGAGCAGTTCCTTGCCGATCGAGGCGGTGTCGCCGGCCGAGACCTTGCGCTCGCTGACCACGCCGTCGAAGGGCGCGCGCACCACCGTGCGGGCCAGTTGCTGGCGTGCCTGGGCCGCTCGGGTCTTGGCCGCGGCCAGGTCGGAGGCGGCATTGTTGCGCCGCACTTCGGCGTCGTCCATGGCTTGCGCCGAGGTCATGCCGGAGGCGCGCAGGGTTTTCATGCGGGCCAGCTGGCGTTCGGCCTGGTCGAGCGCCTGGCCGGAGGCGCGCGCGGCTTCCTCGGCCGAGGTCATCTGGTCGCGGATGGCGGTTTCGTCCAGCTTGACCAGCACGTCGCCGCGCTTGACGATGTCGCCGTTTTCCTTGAGCACCTGCAGCACCACCGCCGAGACTTCGGCGCGCAGGTCAGCCTTGCGCTCGGGCTGCACGGAACCGGTCACCACCGGGCCGGAGGCGAGCGCATTGCTCTGCACGGTCAGCAAGTCTTCCGGCGCGATCAACAGCTGGGCTGGCGCGGCCTGGACAGCGGCGCTGGCGCTGGCGCTGGCTTTGGCGGGTTCCTTGGCGTCCTTGCCGCAGGCGGCGAGGGCCGCCCCGATGGCCAGGACAAGAATGGTTTTGCGCAGCATGGTTGAATCTCCGGAAAGGTCGACGTGCAAAGGTGCGGTAAAACTACCAGCGCCAAAGTATCCGATAGCGCTACCGCCGCGTCAATTGCCAATCTGTCAATCGGTCGATTTCGATGCCTGAACTGCGGTTTTGAGGCACTGAACTGCATTTTCGGCGCCTCGCCCGCGCAGTATTTACAATAGGCCGAACAGCTTGAACCAGAGGAAACCGAGGCCGATGCCGGTGGCGATGCCGCCCAGGATTTCGACCACGGTGTGGCCCATGCGTTCACGCAGCCAGCGGTGCTCGGGCGCCTTGCCGGCCAGGCGGTTGATGGCGGCGGCGTGCTGGCCGACATGCTGGCGCAGGTGGTTGGCGTCAATCATGACGATGAAGGCCAGGGTCACGGCCACGCCGAAGGCGCCGCTGTCCATGCCCTCGCGCAGGGCGATCAGGGTGGCCATGCTGGTGGTCACCGCGCTATGGTTGCTGGGAAAGCCGCCATTGCCCACCAGATCCCAGGCCCAGCGCCGGGTGCGCGCGCTATTGATCAGAAATTTGATGGGGCCCACCGCCGCCCAGGTCAGGACCGGCGTGAGGAGATAACTGATGTCCATGAATGTACTCGTCGAGTTGAGGCGGACGCAATTATCGCAGATGGCCCAGGCTCCCATCCAGCGCCGCGCCCGACGCCGGGATGGAGCGGTTAAACTGGTGCCAATTTTTCAATTTGAACTCATGCAGGGAGCTGGAATGAAGCACTTCAGAATATCGATCCTGGTCACCATCGTCCTGTTGGGCGCGGCGGCCTGGTGGGGCTATAGCCGCGGCGGCACGTCCGGCCTGCTCACGGCGCTGTGGATCGCCGCCGTGCTGGGCGTGCTGGAAGTGTCGCTGTCGTTCGACAACGCCGTCGTCAACGCCGGCGTGCTGAAGGACTGGGACGCATTCTGGCGCAAGCTGTTTCTCACCGTCGGTATTTTTGTGGCCGTGTTCGGCATGCGCCTGGTGTTCCCGCTGGCCATTGTCGCCATCGCCACCGGGCTGGGCATGGCCGATGTGTGGACCATGGCCATCAGCACCCCGGACGAGTACTCGCGCCATCTGATTTCCCGGCATGCCGAGGTATCGGCCTTCGGCGGGGCCTTCCTGATGCTGGTATTCCTCAACTTTTTATTTGACGAGGAAAAGGAACTTCACTGGCTGGGCTGGATCGAAGAAAAAGTGGGCAAGTACGGCACCGAGGGGCTGGCCATCCTGCTGACCCTGCTGTCCGTGTTCGCCTGCATGTCGCTGGTGCCGGCCGGGCACCAGCTCGCCGTCCTCGTTTCCGGCATGGTGGGCGTGGCCATCTACGTGGGGGTGGACTGGATCAGCAGCCTGCTGGAGGAAGAAGAGCACGATCCGGCCATCGGCAAGCTGGTCGCGCGCGGCAGTATCGGCGGTTTCATGTACCTGGAAGTGCTCGACGCGTCCTTCAGTTTCGATGGCGTCATCGGTGCATTCGCGATCACCAACGATGTCGTCATCATCATGCTGGGCCTGGCCATCGGCGCCATGTTCGTGCGTTCCATGACGGTCTACCTGGTCGACCGCGGCACGCTGGAAGAGTTCGTGTACCTCGAACATGGCGCGCACTACGCCATCGGCATCCTGGCGGCGATCATGTTTGCCAGCGTCAAGTACGAGATCGCCGAGTGGGTGACCGGCCTGTCCGGCGTGGCCTTCATCGCCGTGTCGATCTGGTCTTCGCTGCGCCACAAGAAAAAGCAGGCGCTGGCCGAGGCAGCCTGATGTGAGCAATCTGCCAATCGATGGCACAATACGGGCGTTTGAACCAACCTACCAATCGTCATGACCAAACGCCCGCTTCTGCTGCTCCTGTCCGCGCTGACCGCGGCCATCCTGCTGTTCGCCCTGTACGTGTGGTTCACCCTGCACTGGTCGTATTCGGAAGGCGAACGCGCCGGCTACCTGCAGAAATTCTCGAAAAAGGGCTGGATCTGCAAGACCTGGGAAGGCGAAATCCTGCTCTCGAGCATGCCCGGCGCCATCCCCGAACGCTTCGAGTTCTCGGTGCGCAGCGACGCGGTGGCCGGGCAGCTGATGGCGGCCACGGGCAAGCGCGTGCTGCTGAGCTATGCGCAGCGCAAGGGCGTGCCCAGCAGCTGCTTCGGCGAGACCGAGTATTTTGTCGAAAAGGTGGTGGTGCAGTAGCGCCGCACTGCCCTGCCCGTCTGGCGCGCGCCAGCGGGGAATCGATGACCGCCGCCCGAATCCACTACAATAGGAACGATCCGGGTTTGCATGGTACTCATCCCTCTCCACTCACTGCTTTCTCACTTAAAAGACTCCATTACGTCATGCGTCGTCCATCCAAAGATTCATCCCACAAACTGTCGGCGGAAAGCCAGCGCCTGGTGAGCCTCAGTCAGGCCATCGTCCA
>CAMLHI010000085.1 GCA_946479705.1 uncultured Oxalobacteraceae bacterium | reverse complement strand
CTCGGATCGAGCGCCCGCATCACGCCCTCGAACCAGGGCGCGCCGGCCAGCACGGCCTCTTCGCGCACCAGCACGCGCGCCTTGACGCGGGTATCGTCCGGCACCAGCAAGCCGGTCAGGTCACCCGTGCCTATATCTTCCAGAAACGCCGCCAGCAGGTTCGACTCGAACGCCTTTTGCAGCGCCGCATCGAATTGGGCGTGCGGATTACGCAAATTACTCGAGCTCATGCAGGTCCCACTCCGGAAAACAAAGCACCTTCCCTGGCCAGATCGCCACTCGGCAAGGCCTTGGCCTTCTTGGCCGCGGCGAAATCGAGCATGCGGTCGATCGAGCGCACCGCCTGCTTGCCGATGGCGGGATCCACGAAGATTTCGTTGGCCCCAGACTCCAGCACCTCGGCCAGGTTCTGCAAGCCATTCATGGCCATCCACGGGCAATGCGCGCAGCTCTTGCAGGTGGCGCTATTGCCGGCGGTAGGTGCCTCGATCAGCGTCTTGCCCGGCGCGGCCGCGCGCATCTTGTGCAGAATGCCATTGTCGGTAGCGACGATGAACGTGGTCGCATCCATGGTCTGGGCCGCGTTGATCAGCTGCGTGGTCGACCCGACCACATCGGCCAGCGCCACCACATTGGCCGGCGACTCGGGATGCACCAGCACCTTGGCGTCCGGATGCTCGGCCTTGAGCAAGTCCAGTTCGATGCCCTTGAACTCATCGTGCACGATGCAGGAACCCTGCCACAGCAGCATGTCGGCGCCGGTTTTCTTCTGGATATAGGAACCCAGATGCTTGTCCGGTGCCCACAGGATTTTCTTGCCTTGGGCATGCAGGTGGGCCACGATGTCCAGGCCGATCGAGGACGTCACCATCCAGTCGGCGCGCGCTTTCACGGCGGCACTGGTGTTGGCGTACACCACCACGGTGCGGTCCGGATGCTGGTCGCAGAAGGCGGCAAATTCATCGGCCGGGCAGCCCAGGTCGAGCGAACAGGTCGCGTCCAGGTCCGGCATCAGGATGCGCTTTTCCGGACTGAGGATCTTGGCCGTCTCGCCCATGAAACGCACGCCCGCCACCACCAGGGTCTTGGCCGGATGATCGCGCCCGAAGCGCGCCATCTCCAGCGAATCGGACACGCAGCCGCCGGTTTCCTCGGCCAGGTCCTGCAGGTCGGCATCGACATAATAATGCGCCACCAGCACCGCCTCGCGTTCCTTGAGCAGGCGCTTGATGCGCTCCTTGAGCTCGGCTTTTTCGGCCGGCGACGGCGTTGCCGGCGCGCGCGCCCAAGCTTGCGCGGTGCAGCTGGCACCGGCGACCGGGTGGTCGTACTCGACCGTCTTGATAGGAAGAATCGTCGTCATGATGCCTCTTAATCGATGCCCTGGCTCGTCAGGTAGTCCTCGTAGTTACCACGGAAATCGACCACTTCGTTTTCCTTGATTTCCAGGATGCGGTTGGCCAGCGAGGAAACGAATTCACGGTCGTGCGACACGAAGATCAAGGTGCCGGCGTATTTATCAAGGGCGATGTTGAGCGACTCGATCGATTCCATGTCCATGTGGTTGGTCGGCTCGTCCAGCAGCAGCACATTGTGGCGGCCCAGCATAAGCTTGCCGTACATCATGCGCCCCTTTTCACCGCCCGACAGCACGCGCACCGACTTCTTGACCTCGTCGCCGCCGAACAGCAGGCGGCCCAGGATGGAGCGCACGGCCTGGTCGTCATCGCCTTCCTTGGTCCAGTCGCCCATCCAGTCGGTCAGGGTGACGTCCTTGGCGAACTCTTCGGTCGGGTCTTGCGGCATGTAGCCCACGTTGGCGTTTTCCGCCCACTTGACCGTGCCGTAATCGGCGGCCAGGCCAGCGATGTCCGGTCCGCCTATGCAGCGCAGCAAGGTGGTCTTGCCCGCGCCGTTGGCGCCGATGATGGCGATGCGTTCGCCCGCTTCGACCATGATGCTGACGTTCTTGAACAGCTGACGGTCGTATTTCTTTTCGATGGAATCGACTTCCACCGCCAGGCGGTGCAGCTTTTTCTCGCCATCGAAACGCACGAAGGGATAGGCGCGCGAGGATGGCTTGATGTCGTCGACCTTGATCTTCTCGATCTGCTTGGCGCGCGAGGTGGCCTGGCGGGCCTTGGACTTGTTGGCCGAAAAGCGGCGCACGAAGTCTTGCAGTTCGGCGACCTTTTCCTTGGCCTTGGCATTGTTGGCCAGCTGCTGGTTGCGCGCCTGGGTCGATGCCAGCATGTAATCGTCGTAATTGCCGGGGTAAATCTTGAGCGTGCCGTAATCCATGTCCGCCACGTGGGTGCACACCTGGTTGAGGAAGTGGCGATCGTGGGAAATGATGATCATGGTGGAATTGCGCTCGTTGAGCACGTCTTCCAGCCAGCGGATGGTGTTGATGTCCAGGTTATTGGTCGGCTCGTCCAGCAGCAGGATGTCCGGATTGGAAAACAGCGCCTGCGCCAGCAGCACGCGCAGCTTCCAGCCCGGCGCCACCGCGCTCATCGGTCCCTGGTGCAGCTCGATCTCCACGCCCGCGCCCAGCAGCAGTTCGCCGGCGCGCGCTTCGGCCGTGTAGCCGTCATATTCGGACACCTTGCCTTCGAGCTCGGCCGCGTGCATGTAGTCGTCGTCGGTCGCCTCGGGATTGGCGTAAATGGCGTCGCGCTCCTGCATGGCCGCCCACATTTCAATGTGGCCCATCATCACCACGTCGAGCACGCGCATGTCTTCGAAGGCGAACTGGTCCTGGCGCAGCTTGCCCAGGCGCTCGTTCTGATCGAGCATGACGTTGCCACCCGACGGTTCGAGGTCGCCGCCGAGGATTTTCATGAAGGTCGACTTGCCGCAGCCATTTGCACCGATCAGGCCGTAACGGTTGCCATCGCCGAACTTGACGGAGATGTTTTCAAACAGCGGCTTGGCGCCGAATTGCATTGTGATATTGGCGGTGGAGAGCACGAGTAAAGCCTTTAGTAGCAGAATATTATTAACCGGCTATTTTACCATCGCCGAGGGTGTTCTGCGTTCCGAATACGCCCGCCACCAGGCTTCGAGCGGCCCCAGGCGGTGGTGCGCCAGCCACCAGTGGCTCCACAGCAGTTGCACCAGCATGATGGCTAGGCACAGCAGCATCAGGCCGGCGCGCGGCAGACGCGCCCCAAGCCCCAGCGCAAAGCCCTGCAGCAAAAGCATCAGCAAGAGCGACTGCGTCAGATAATTGCTCAGAGCCATGCGCCCCACCGGCGCCAGCCAGCGCGCCGGCCGCGCCAGCATCCAGCTGGCGACATAGCCGGCCGCCAGGAGCGGCCCGGCGACATCGATCATGAAGGTGGCCAGCGCCGCCAGCGGCGGGGGCATGGCCGGGTTGCGCATGGTGCCCACTGCCACCATGGCCCACCATGCGTTCAGCGGCAGGCCGAGCAGCAGGCCGAAGCGGCGCAAGCGCATCCAGAATGCCCGGTGCCGCGCCGGCCGGCTCAGATAGCCCAGCCGGGCCGCCAGCATGCCCAGCAACATCAGCAGGACGATGCGCGGCAGGAAGACCGCCAGCGCCAGCACGGTGGCGCCGTAGTCGGCCAGGCGGGCGCGCGCAATGCTGCTCCAACTGCCTTTGCTGTAGACCAGGTGCGCGGCGGCGCTGTCGATGATTTGCTGGGCGATATCGACGTCGTAACGCAGGGACAGCATGGCCAGGGTCGCCAGGATCACCAGATTGACCGTCACGACCGCGCGCAGCACCCGCAGCACCTCGCGCGGGCGCTGGCGCGCGAGCGACACCAGACAGAAACCGGCCAGCGCATAGGCGGTCAGGATGTCGCCCAGCCACAGCAGCGAACCGTGCACGATACCGCAGCACAACAGCCAGCGCAGGCGGCGGCGTTGGAAGGCCAGCGCGTGCGCAAGCGGCAGGCGCCGTCCTGCCAGCACCAGCCCGGCGCCGAACAGGAAGGCGAAGATGGGATAAAACTTTTGCTCGGCGACGAAAGCGACGCAGAACACGGCCAGCGTGTCGCCCAGGCTGACGGCGGTTTCCGCCACCCCATAGCGATAGCTGGTATAGCCGAACACAAAGCCCCATACATTGACCAGCAGGATGCCGAACACGGCGCAGCCGCGCAGCGTGTCGAGGTGCTCGAGGCGGGGGCCGGCGGTGCTCAGCGTATGGCCAGGGTCGGGTAATCGCGCACGGTCAGCGCGAAAGCCGCATCGCGGCAACGCAGCGTTGCCGGTGCGCCCACGGGAATCGTGACGCGGGTGCGGCCGTGGCCGAAGCGCAAGCCGCACAGCACTGGGACGGGCAAGGTGGCGCGCAGGTAGGCCAGCATGGCCTCCAAGTCGTAGCCCTTGTCGGACGGCCCCAGGCGGTAATCGGAAATGTCGCCGAGGATCACGGCACGCTGGCGTTCCAGCACGCCGGCCTGGTGCAACTGCAGCAGCATGCGCTCGACCCGGTAAGGATGCTCGTTGACATCCTCGATGAACAGGATGCCGCCTTCGACCCGCGGCAGATACGGCGTGCCCAGCAATGAAGCCAGCATGGCGAGATTGCCGCCCCACAGCGTTCCCTGCACGTCGAGATCGGGATTGCCCGCGGCGCTGCCCTCGATCAGGTGGGCCGGACCGGCAAGGCAGCTCCAGAAGTCATGCAAGGTAAAGCCATCCGGCTGTTCCGGCGCGAAATCGCTGTACAGCATCGGACCGGCAAAGCTGACTGCCCCAGTCCTGGCAAGCAGACCCATCTGAAATGCCGTGAAATCGGAAAAACCCACGAACAGCTTGCCGCTGGCCGCCATGCGCTCGAAATCGATGCGTGGCAGCAAGCGCGTCAGCCCGTACTGGCCGCGCAGCGCCATGACGATGCGCACCTCCGGATTGCCGGCGGCGTCGACCAGCATGGCCAGGCGCTCGTCGTCGCTGGCGGCGAAGCGCTGCACCACGCGGGCGCTGTCGAAATAATTGTGGACCTTGCAGCCATGCGCTTCCAGCCGCGCAACGCCGCGGGCGATGGCGCTGTCGTCGGGGCCGTAGCCGCTGGGCGCCACGATGGCAATGCCGGGAGGGGAAAAAGGAAGGCTGGGGGCGATAGTCACTGTTGTTCGAAAAGCCGCGCTGTGGGGTCGGCTTCCATCTTACCGTGCGCATGCGCCTCGATCAAGGCGAGCAGGCGCTCGATCAGCTGGGGTGGCAAGTCATGCCCCATGCCTTCGATCAGTGTCAGCCGCGCGCCCTCGACCAGCGCGGCCACGTCCTCGCCGCAAGCCGGCGGAATCAGCGGATCGGCGGCGCCGTGAATCACCTGGGTCGGCACGCGGATCGAGCGCAGCAATGCACTGCGGTCGCCCGAAGCGACCGTCGCCAACAGCTGGCGCGCCTCGCCGCCGGCGCACACATTGCGTTGCAGCGCACGCATCACGCGCGCGCGCAGCACGCGTTCCGGGGTCGGATAGGCCGGACTGCCGATGGTGCGCAAGGTGTTGACCAGATGGGTGGCGGCGGCATCCAGGCCGCGCGCGTGACGCGGACGGCGCAGCAGGACCGCGCGCGCCGCCCGCGTGGGACCGGGCAAGCCACGCCGGCCGCTGCTGGACATGATGGAGGTGAGCGTCAATACGCGATGCGGATGGCGCGCCGCGACGATCTGGGCGATCATCGCGCCCATCGAAGCGCCCACCAGATGGGCGCGCCCCACGCCGAGCGCGCTCAGCACGCCGATCGCATCGCTGGCCATGTCATCGAGCGTGTAAGCGCTGCGCAGCGGCAAGCCCAGCAGGGATTTCAGGTAGGACAGGCGCAGGCTGGGCACGCCCGCGTGCGCGAACTTGGTGGACAGGCCGCAGTCGCGATTGTCGAAGCGAATCACGTAAAACCCCTGCTCGACCAGCCCGCTGACCAGGTCGTCCGGCCAGTCGACCAGTTGCATGCCCAGGCCCATGATCAGCAGCAGGGGCGGCCCCTTGGGATCGCCGGCGAGCTCGTAGGCCAGGTCGACCCCGTTAGCATTCAACATGGGCATCGGCGCTCCTCCCCGTACGCGGGCCACCGCGGCTTGCCTGCGCAAACCGTTCGCTGCAGTTCTATGCATGAAATGGGGTGCAAATCAGTCTCCCGCGCCGCTCCAGATCGGCTGGCATGCCATGCCGGCCACCGGACCAGCATAGCATTTTTGGGCAGACGCTGATTTACGGTGTCGTGCGGCGTGCGGCGGCGCGGCGCTCGGCGAAGAATGCCCGCAACATGCCGGCGCACTCCTCGGCCATCACGCCGCCGGTGACTTCGGTGTGGTGATTGAGCTGCTCCTGCTCGAACAGGTTCACGACCGAGCCGCAAGCGCCAGTCTTGGGGTCGGGCGCTCCGTAGACCACACGCGCCAGGCGGGCGTGCATCATGGCGCCGGAACACATGACGCAGGGCTCCAGGGTCACGTACAACTCGCAGCCCGGCAGGCGGTAATTGCCCAGCAGATCGGCGGCCGCGCGCAGGGCCACGATTTCGGCGTGCGCGGTCGGGTCGTGCCGGCCGATGGGCTGGTTGTAGCCGCTGGCGATGACGGCGCCGTCGCGCACCACGACCGCCCCGACCGGCACTTCACCCAGCGCCCAGGCGTGACGCGCCTGCTCCAGCGCCAGCTGCATGAAGCCGCTGTCAGGCATCGGTAATCTCGGCCCAGCAGTTCGGGGTTTCGTGCAGCACCAGCTTGTGCAGGTGCAGGCCGGTGCCGTAGCGGTCGATGTAGGCGGCCTTGAGGATGTCGAAGGCCACCTGGGCCAGATTCTCGACGGTCGGAATGCGGTCGATCACCACGGTCTTGTGACCCGGCAGGCTGGCCAGGAATTCACGCACCTTGTCGTCCTTGTCGTAGACGATAAAGGCGTGGTCCCAGACATCGACCAGGTGCTGCTTGGCGAGCGCCTTGATGTCGGAGAAGTCCATGATCATGCCGTTGTCGGAATTGCCTTCGGCCTGGATCACCTGACCCGTCAGCGTAATTTCCAGGGTATAGCGATGGCCGTGCAGATTGCGGCACTGGCTCTTGTGGTCAGGAATGCGGTGGCCGGCATCGAATTCGAGCTTGCGGGTAATGGTCAACATGAGTGCTTCTGTTCGCTTAAGGAATATTCAACAATTTATGGGTTTGCAGGCTCAGTTTCCAGCGCGGATTGCGCTTGCAGGTCTCGATGGCCAGGCGGGTATTGTGGTCGGCCAGCGGGCCGTCCATCGGCTGCACGAAGAAATGCTCGAAATCGAGTTGCTCGTAGGCGGACAGGTCTTGCTGCGTTTGCGGAATGACGACCTTGATCTCGCTGCCTTTACGCACCACCAGGGTCGATCCCATCTTGGGACTGACGCAGACCCAGTCGACCCCGTCAGGAACCGGCAGGGTACCGTTGGTTTCGATGGCGATGGTGAATCCGGCCGCATGCATGGCATCGATCAGCGCCGCGTCCAGCTGCAGCAAGGGTTCGCCGCCGGTAAAAACCACATACTTCGTGGCCGGAAATGCGGCCGGCCAGAACGCGTCGATGGCGCCGGCCAGTGCGGCCGCATCGGCGAACTTGCCGCCGCCCTCGCCGTCGGTGCCGACAAAATCGGTGTCGCAGAACTGGCACACGGCGCTGGCGCGGTCGCTCTCGCGCCCGGTCCACAGATTGCAGCCCGAGAAACGGCAAAATACCGCCGGACGCCCTGCATGGGCGCCCTCGCCCTGCAGGGTATAAAACATTTCTTTAATGCTGTAAGTCACTTGATACCCTGTTCCGCCACATCGTCAACCCTCCATTATAGCGTGCGCCCGACCACCCCCGCTGGTGCATGGCCGTGTCCGG
>CAMLHI010000084.1 GCA_946479705.1 uncultured Oxalobacteraceae bacterium | reverse complement strand
AGTCCCTAAAGTTTGCGCTAGATCAAACTATCGGCCGTGTTGCCATTTGTACACACTCAACAGGCCGACTCTCAGCCGCTCAGGGATAGCTGCCCGCTTTCGGATCGCGCAAGGCCCAGGCGATGTAGTCGTCCAGGGCCGCCATCCAGTCGCGCCAGTCGCGCGCGGCGATGACCGGGTAGGCCATCAGCACGCGCAGGCGCTGCTCGAGGTGGCGCGCTTCCTGGCCCAGGATGCGAAAGCCGAAGGTGGCGGCCGAACCGGCGATGGTGTGCAGCACCTGGTGCATATCCTTGACCAGTTCCTGGTCGGCCGCGTCCGGGTCGAAGCGCGCGCGCGCATCCTGCAGCCGCTGCATGGTCGCGGGAATGCCCGTGGCGAACTTCTCGTTGAGCGCGTTGAGCCGCGCGAAAAAATCCTGGTCGATCGGTGTAGCCATTGCGCCGGTGTGGTGAAGTTTACTTGGTGCCGAAAATACGGTCGCCCGCGTCGCCCAGTCCGGGCACGATGTAGGCATGGTCGTTCAGGTGCGAATCGAGCGAGGCCACGTACAGCTTGACCTGCGGATGGGCCGCCTGGAACACTTCCACGCCTTCCGGCGCGGCCACCAGGGCCAGGAAGATGATCTGCTCGTCCGGCACGCCGCGGCGCTTGAGCACGTCGATCGCATGCACCGCCGAATTGCCGGTGGCGACCATCGGGTCGCACAGGATGAAGGTGCGATCGACCGTGTCCGGCAGGCGCACCAGGTACTCCACCGGCAGATGGGTGGCCGGGTCGCGGAACACGCCCACGTGGCCCACGCGCGCCGACGGCACCAGTTCCAGCAGGCCGTCGCTCATGCCGATGCCGGCGCGCAGGATCGGCACGATGGCCAGCTTCTTGCCGGCGATAACAGGCGCGTCGATGGTTTCCAGCGGCGTCTCGATCTTGCGCGTGGTCAGCGGCAGGTCGCGGGTGATTTCGTAGCCCATCAGCAGCGTGATTTCCTTGAGCAGCTCGCGGAAGGTGCGCGTGGACGTGTCGCGCTCGCGCATATGGCTCAGCTTGTGCTGGATGAGCGGGTGGTTCAGGATGAACAAATTGGGAAAGCGGGGGTCTTGTTTCATGGGCGCGTATGGATAGGGTCGGCGAGTGGCGATGGGCTTATGGCCCGCGCATTATTATCGCCGCTACGGGCGCCCTTTGTCCGCAATTATTAGCAGATATATCTTGCCGCTAATCACTCCACCAGCGCCCGCGCCAGGATGGCCTTCGCGTCGGCGCCCTGCCCCAGTCGCCCGAATGCGGCGCCGGCGTCCCGGGCCAGGCGTGAGGCGCAAAACGCGTCGCTCACGCAGGCTGGCGCATGGCGCAGCAACAAGGCGCCCTGCACCGCGACGACGATGCGCTCGCTGAGCCGGCGCGCGCCGAATTCGTCGGCCGGCGCGGCCAGGTCGGCCAGCAAGGCGGCGCGATATGCACTGAAGGCCGCGCTGGCGTCGCCCGCCAGCTGCAGCTCGGCCGCCAGCGCGTCGCGCGCGGGCGGACTCTTGCCCAGGGCGCGCAGCACGTCCAGGCACATCACGTTGCCCGCACCTTCCCAGATCGAATTGACCGGCGCCTCGCGGTACAGGCGCGCCAGCGGGCCATCCTCGACGTAGCCGTTGCCGCCCATAACTTCCATCGCTTCGCCGGTGAAGCCGATGGCGCGTTTGCAGATCCAGTACTTGCCGGCCGGGGTCAGCACGCGCGCGAGCAGCGCCTGGACCGGGTCGTCGCGCTCATCGAAGCAGCGCGCCAGGCGCAGGGCGAAGGCGCCGGCCGCTTCCGATTCCAGCGCCAGGTCGGCCAGCACGTTTTGCATCAGCGGGTGTTCGGCCAGCGCGCGCCCGAAGGCCTGGCGCTGGCGCGCGTGATGCAGCGCCTGGGTGAGCGCGGCGCGCATGATGCCGGCGCTGCCCAGCACGCAGTCCAGGCGCGTGTGGCTGCCCATCTCGAGGATGGTGGGAATGCCGCGCCCGAGCGGCCCGACCAGCCACCCGAGCGCGCCGCAGAACTCCACTTCGGCGGAGGCGTTGGAGCGGTTGCCCAGCTTATCCTTGAGGCGCTGCACGTGGATCGCGTTGCGGCTACCGTCCGGCAGGAAGCGCGGCAGCAGGAAGCACGACAGGCCGGCCGCGCCGGTCTGCGCGAGGATCAGATGGGCATCCGACTGCGGCGCCGAAAAGAACCATTTGTGGCCGACGATGGACCAGGGGTCGTCCGGCCCGCCCAGCGGATCGGCGCTGGTGGTATTGGCGCGCACATCGCTGCCGCCCTGCTTTTCGGTCATGCCCATGCCGATCAGGGCGCCCTGCTTCTGCCCCACCGGCAGTGCGCGCGGATCGTAGCTGCGCGCGAGGATCTTCGGCAGCCACTCGCGCGCCAGCGCGGGCGCGTGGCGCAGCGCAGGCACCGAGGCGTAGGTCATCGTGACCGGACACTGGGCGCCGTTATCGACCTGGCCGAACAGCAGGTAGGCGGCGGCACGCGCCACCTGCGCGCCCGGACCCGGCGCCTCCCACGGCGCGGCATGCGCGCCGGCGCCGATCATCAGCGCCATCAGGCGATGCCAGGCCGGATGGAATTCCACCTCGTCGATGCGCCTGCCGCCGCGGTCGACACCGTGCAGACGCGGCGGATGGGCGTTGGCCAGGCGGCCCAGGTCGAGCACTTCGGCGCGTCCCAGCTCGGCGCCCAGCGCATCGAGCCGCGGCGCCGCCCACGCCGCGCCCTCGCGCGCCAGCGCTTCCTGCAAGGCCGCATCGCAGCGGTACAGATTGACGTTCTCGAAGGGGCCGGACTGATTCAAGACCGCATGGGTGGCGAAGGCATTCACGATAACTCCTTGACAAGGCGCAGCCCGGGCCGCGATCCCGACGATGCAGGCTAGCGCAATCGCCTTGACAGTGCAAGGAGTGGACTTTTCGCCATACCGCGGCGTCGAATTGGTCTGAGATGGCTCAAATTTCGGTGATTCAACACCTACCCACACGGATTTTAATGAATTTGGGCATCTTTCAATGATACATTTCTTCCTACTTTGGTAAACTTGCTTGCGGTAACATGGCATTTGCCAGACCCGGGCGCTGAAATAGCTTTTTTTGGCATGCCAACGAATGACGAAACTTACACAGATACGATGCGCTCCAGTTCAACCACCGCTGCAGACCCCAAGGTGCACGCCGAGCTAGACAGTTTGCTCGACGGCGTCGGCGATGTGGTCTTTCGCACCGCGTGCGACGGCCAGATCCGCTACGCCAGCCAGCGCGCAATGCGCCTGGTGCGCCTGCCGCTGCCGCCCGAGGCCGCCCAGCTGGCCGCGCTGGTGCTCGACGCCGACCAGGGCATGCTGCGCAACGCCCTGGCCGACGCCGCCGCCAGCGGCGAGCCGGCCATGGTCGAGGCGCGCCTGCGCACGGTCGAGGGCGACGTCTGGTTCGAACTGCGCGTGGTGCGGCTGGATGCGGACACCCTGCTGACGGTCGGGCGCGACATGACCGCCCAGCACGCCACCGAAGCGCGCCTGCGCCACATGGCCACCCACGACGCGCTCACCGAACTGCCCAACCGCCTGCTGCTGTCGGACCGCATCCGCATGGTGATCGCCCACGCGCGCCGCTCGGGCCAGGGCTTTTCCGTGGCCACCATCGGCCTGGACGGCTTCAAGAAGGTCAACGATGGCCTCGGCCATCCGGTCGGCGACGCCGTGCTGCGCCTGGCCGCCGCGCGCCTGCGCAAGACCCTGCGCGACTCCGACACCATCGCCCGCGTGGGCGGCGACGAATTCGTGGCGGTCCTGCCGGGCACCTACACCGACGCCCAGATCAAGCTGGTCACCGGTCGCCTGCTGGCGTCGCTGCAGTCGCCGTTCGAGATCGACAGCCACACCATCTATGTCAGCGCCTCGGTCGGCATCGCCATCTATCCGCAGCACGCCGAGGACGAAGTGCGGCTGGTGGCCCTGGCCGATGCGGCCATGGGACGCGCCAAGGAAACCGGCAAGTCGCGCTGCGTGGTCTACAGCGCGCGCCAGAGCGGCCCGCCCGAGCACGACATCTCGCTCGAAGCGGCCATGTTCAACGCCGTGCGCGAAGGCGAATTCCTGCTGTACTACCAGCCCATCGTGGATGCGCCCACGCGCCAGATCCAGGGCTTCGAGACCCTGATGCGCTGGAAGCACCCGACCCTGGGCATGGTGCCGCCGGCGCGCTTCATCCCGATCGCCGAAACCAATGGCCTGATCAACCTGCTCGGCGCCTGGGCCTTGAAGGCGGCCTGCGTGCAGCTCAAGCAGTTCGAGGACATCGCCAAGCGCGAGCTGTACATCTCGGTCAACATCAGCCCGCGCCAGTTCCGCAACGATAAATTCCTCGACGTGCTCGACGACGCGCTGGCCTTCTCCCACATGAGCGGCGAGAAGCTGGTGCTGGAGATCACCGAAGGCACCCTGATGATCGACCCGGCGCACGCCGAGACCATCCTGGGTAAAATGGCGCAGCGCAAGGCCCGCATCGCCATCGACGATTTCGGCACCGGCTACTCCTCGCTGGCCTACCTGAAGCGCTTCCCGATCGCGGTGCTGAAGATCGACCGCGCCTTCATCAAGGACCTGCCGGAATCGCAGAAGGATGGCGCGATCTGCAACGCCGTGCTGGATCTGGCCAAGCACCTCGACCTGTCGGTGGTGGCCGAAGGCGTCGAAACCGAAGAACAAATGCGCTACCTGGACGAACGTGGCTGCGAATACGTGCAAGGCTACCTGACCGGCAAGCCGATGCCAGCCCACGTCGCGATGGCGGCATTGAAGGAAAACCTGTACGCCGAGCTGATTCCGAGCGAACTGCGGGCGGGAATTTTATGACACAAGACGCAACATCACCGGTGCGCAGCAGCGCCGAAGCCACCCTTGCCCTGCTGTGGGAACGGATTCGCAAGCAGGGCGACATGCCCGGTTTCACCAAGGCCATCGGCGCCATCCTGGGCGCCATGCGCGGCGAGGACGAGCACGAATTCTCCATGACCCAGACGGTGCTGTCGGACCCGGTCCTGACCCAGAAGGTGCTGCGCCTGGCCAACAGCTCGATGTATTCGGCCTTCGGCCAGCGCATCAACACCGTCTCGAAAGCCGTGCTGGTGCTGGGCACCGAAGCCATCGGCCACCTGGCGCTGGGCCTGAAGCTGATCGAGGAACTGTCGAACGCCTCGCCCAAGTCGACCATCGCCCACGTGGAAATGGAAAAGGCCGTGCTGGCCGGGATGGTGGCCCAGCAGGTCGCCTCCAGCGCCGAATCGCCCGATCCCGAGGAAGCCGTGGTGTGCTCGATGCTGCATACCCTGGGTCGCATGATGCTGACCTTCTATATGCCGGAACGCTGGGCCGCGCTGCAGCAGCAAGGCGGCGCAGGCGGCGAGGACGATGCCGCCGTGGCCGTGCTGGGCCTGTCGATGGAGCAGCTCGGGCGCGCCGCCGCCGAACACTGGGGTCTGCCGCGCAACCTGATCGACGGCATGCGCCGCATCGAGCCGTCCGCCGCGCCGGCCAAGCTCAGCCACGAAGACTGGCTGGCCGCGGTATCGACCATGTCCTCGCAATGCGCCGGCTCGCTGTGGCACGACGATGCCGCCGGCGCCGAAGCGGTCAAGCTGCTGGCCGCGAGCTTCGCGCCGATGCTGGGCGTGGAGCCGGACAGCATCCTGGTGGCGATCGAAAAAGCCAAGGTGGCCGCCGCCAACGACCTGTCGATCGCGCCGCTGGCCAAGCCGGCCGAAAAACGCGCCAAGGCGCTGGCCAGTGCGCGTGTGCGCGCCGAGGGCAACAAGATCCTGCTCAGCGGCGTGGCCGACATGCGCGACGTGCTCGGCACCGCCAGCCCGGGCCAGATGCTGTCGATGGCGCTCGAAACCGTGTACCAGGGCCTGACCTTCTCGCGCGCCGCCGCTTTCCTGCGCAACCGCCGCGAGAACAAGTACTCGGCCAAGATGGGCTTTGGCGAGGGCGTCAAGGAACTGCTGCCCACGATGGTGTTCGACGACGCCTACGAGCCGAACGTGTTCCACGCCTCGCTCGGCAGCGACCGCGTGATCTTCATCGAAAACGCGCGCGATCCGAAGTTCGCCGCCAAGCTGCCCGAGTGGTGGAAAAATTCCCTCACCGACGCGCGCAGCTTCGTGATCCTGCCGCTGTGCACCAATGGCCAGCCGGCCGGCTTTATCTACGGCGATTGGGACGAAAGCTTCCCGGCGATCCAGCTGAGCCAGACCGAATTCTCGCTGCTCAACGATTTGCGCGCGCTGGTGGTGCAGACCGTGGAGCGGCGCCAGCAGGCCGAGACTGCGGCCATCAAGGCGCGCTAGTGGCCTGTCCCTAGCGCGTCGTGGGGCGTCGCGGAGCCGGCGTGCGGCGCAATTCGGCCAGCACATCGCTGCTGTATTCCCTCCAGCAGACGGGCCTGCCAGTGACTGGCCCATGCGGCCAGGTCAGGGGCCGCGGGTCCTTGACCAGCACAATCAGGGCAATGGCGCGATTTGGCGCTGTTGCCAGCGTAGGCATGCATGAGGGCAAACTGCGCTTCAATGGTGCCCCCCCCGGATCGCGACGGCCTGCTTGACCATCATTCAGTGACGCTTGGTGCTTGAGGCAAGCTTTCGTTTTCACCAACGTAGCTACGCGCCCGCCATGCGAGAAATCGTCGATTTCACCGACAAACCTTGCCCTCATCGATAGAGTGTCATTTTTGCAATTCGATTGCTAAACATGTACGACAAGCCATCCATAAGGGCCAAGGGTACGGCTTTAACTTTCCCCTTGGAAATCTATAAAAATCAACAATTGTAGTAGTATGGGTAGAAAACGTAGAAATATTGGCATACGGCATCAAACCCTGGCTCTCACCCCCCTTCCCCGTCCGCTCATCATTAAAACTCCCGCTTAAAATAATTCAACAATCTGCATTCGTATGTTTTTACCGACGTAAACACTATTCGACTACCCTGATCTCCCCCTAGTCTACAAATTGCCCGCAAACACAATTACAATTGGGCACTGCCGACCTGTCGGCAGGAGAGTTGGCATAAATATAAATGGAGACGGTAATGGATGTGAGAAGACTAATGGCCAGCCTGGCCGCAGGCAGGCCTGCGTCGCTGAGTGCTGCGACTGACAACTACAAATATTGCAATGTTGCGACAGGTGGCGGTTTGCTGTCGGAGGGCGCGACCCGCACGCGCGAGTGCGGCGCCAGCAGCGCTGCCGGGGGTTCCCACCGTCGCCCTGCGGTGCACGCCGGCGCGCTCCGGCGCATCCAGAATCATGCCGCGCCCCTTCCGTACCGACGCCGCACATCCATTTGACTCCCAACGATTAGCTCAACGCAGCACGCGTTGCCCGCCGAGACGCAGTCGTTTCATGGCGGACCCATTCTTTCTGTCGATTTCTTGAAAGGCACCCGATGCCCACCCATATCTATCTTCCACCGCGCAAGGCAGTGGTCATTGCAATTGCCATGGCGCTAAGCGGCTGCGGCGGCGGCGGCGGCGGCGATCCTGTCGCCCCCGCCCCCACGCCCACGACAACGACGACTTCCTTGACGGGCGTGGTGGTCGACGGTTATTTGAACGGCGCGACAGTGTTCCTTGACGCCAACAACAACGGCGTCCTCGACACCGGCGAGACCAAAGCGACCACCGATGCCGGCGGCCGCTTCAGCCTGACCTTGAACGGCACGCCGGCCCAGCTCAATGGCGGCCACCTGCGCATCACCGGCGGCATCGACATGTCGACCGGCAAGCCGTTCGGGCAAACCATGAGCGCAATCGTGGAGGACGCGGCCAGCAAGCCGTTTGTGCCGGTCACGCCGCTGAGCAGCCTGGT
>CAMLHI010000083.1 GCA_946479705.1 uncultured Oxalobacteraceae bacterium | reverse complement strand
TTCTCTTGATGCTGGCGGAGCGGACGGGACTCGAACCCGCGACCCCCGACGTGACAGGCCGGTATTCTAACCAACTGAACTACCACTCCGTTTTGCCGTTCGCGCTTGCACGCGGACGAGCTGTGATCGGTGCTGCTGATCATATGCGATGCCAGGTCTGGTGGGCGCTGAGAGGCTCGAACTCCCGACCTAAGCCTTGTAAGGGCTCCGCTCTACCAACTGAGCTAAGCGCCCGCACACTTCACTGTATCGCATCAGACGTTTGTCACCACGTCTTGAAGAGGCCGAATCATAGCGTATTCTTTTGGACCTGCGCAAGGGCTTTTCCGAAAAAAGTCGCTTGCCGCGCGACGGCATCGGGCCGCCGGAGCGCGCAGTAGGTCATTTCCCTATGCAAATTAGCATGTAATCATGTCGCTGCATGGCCAAACGGTTAACAGCTGTTTGCAGACGATCTACGTGCAATATTTCCCATATTTTTGATGTTGCCGAATTTTTGATGGAAATGCGCCACACTTGACGTCACCTGTTGCAAAACAACCGAATCCGATTGGAAACCCGAATAGCGGTTTTTTGTTTTTCGGTAGGCTGCACGGCTTGCTTGGAAAAGCAAACCGGCGCTGCACGACAGCGGCGGTCAGAGTGGCCAGCGCCTTGCCTGAACGGCAGGGCGCCATGCCCGCCATCAGTCATCTCGGAAAACACAAGGAACGCCATGAAGCCACCGTATTCGATCGCACCGACCTTGCTGAAGCTGGGGGCCGCCATGGTCCTGGCCGGCGCCAGCCTGGCCGCCAGCGCCGGCATGCCGGACTACCAGAGCGTGCAAAGCGCCACCGTCGACCAGACCGACCGCCTGATCGTCAAGTACCGCGATGCCGTCCCGGCCGGCAAGGCAGCCGCCCGCGTGCCGGCCCTGGTGCGCGAGCGCCTCGCCCTGCTCACCCGCGCCGGCCAGCAGTTCGGCCTGTCGATGAAGCTGTCGCACAGCACCGCCACCGGCGCCCACGTCATGCAGCTGGACCGTACGATCAGCGTGGCCGACGCCGCCGCGCTGGCGACCGACCTGGCCGAGCGCGACCCCAGCGTCGAATACGCCGAGCCGGACCGCATCCTGCACAAGCTGTTCACTCCCAACGACCCGCGCTACAGCGAGCAGTGGGATTACTTCGACGCCACCGGCGGCATGCGCCTGCCGGCTGCCTGGGACAAGTCCACCGGCGCCGGCGTGAACGTGGCCGTGATCGACACTGGCTACCGTCCGCACATCGATCTCGCCGGGCAGATCCTGGCCGGCTACGATTTCATCACCAGCACCAGCATCGCCAACGACGGCAGCGCGCGCGACAGCGATGCGAAAGATCCCGGCGATGCCGTGCGCGCGGGCGAATGCGGCAACGGCCAGCCTTCGGCCGACCAGTCCTCCAGCTGGCACGGCACCCACGTGGCCGGCACCATCGCCGCAGCCACCGGCAACGGCACCGGCGTGGCCGGCGTGGCCTTCGGCGCCAAGGTCGTGCCGGTGCGCGTGCTGGGCAAGTGCGGCGGCTACACCTCCGACATCGCCGACGCCATCACCTGGGCGTCGGGCGGCACCGTCAGCGGCGTGCCGGCCAACGCCAACAAGGCGCGCGTGATCAATATGTCGCTGGGCGGCGCCGGCACCTGCGGCAGCACCACCCAGGCGGCGATCAACGGCGCGCGCTCACGCGGCACCGTGGTGGTGGTCGCTGCCGGCAACGAGAACACCGATGCCGGCAGCGCCAACCCGGCCAACTGCGCCGGCGTGATCGCGGTGGCGGCCACCAACCGCGCGGGCGGACGGGCCTATTATTCCAACTACGGCAGCGTGGTCGACGTGGCGGCGCCGGGCGGCGACGCGCGCACGGCCGGCGGCGGCATCCTCTCGACCCTGAACGCCGGCAGCACCGCGCCCGGCGCCGACAGCTACGCCTTCTACCAGGGCACGTCGATGGCCACACCGCACGTGGCCGGGGTGGTGGCGCTGATGCTGGCCAAGAATCCCAACCTGACCCCGGACGAAGTCGAAGCCAGGCTGAAGTCGAGCGCGCGGCCGTTCCCGGCCACCTGCAGCGGCTGCGGCGCCGGCATCGTCGATGCTTCCGCCGCGATCGATGCGGCCACCGGCTCGACCTTCACGCCGACCGTGAACGAGGCCGAGTCCAACAACACCCTGGCCAGCGCCAACGCGGTCAGCCTGGCCGGCACCATCGTCAGTGCGAATATGGGTTCCAGCGGCGACAGCGATTACTTCGTGGTGCAGCTGCCGGCCGGTAAAACCCTGGGCGCCACGCTGACCCCGAACGCCGGCTCGGACTACGACCTGTACCTCTACAACAGCGCCGGCACCCTGCTGGGCGGCAGCGAAAACGGCAGCGGCCAGGCCGATGCGGCGTCGCTGAGCAACACCGGCACCAGCACGGTGGCGCGCTATGTGCGGGTGGTGTACTTCAGCGGCGGCACCGGTGCCGCCAGCGGCAGCTACAAGCTCAAGCTGACCTGGTAAGACTTGCCAGAAGCGTCAATGTCGGGAATACTGTATGCAATTACAGTGTTCCCGACAGTGGAAGAGTGAATCCGCCCGCCCGAAAAATCATCCATTGCGACTGCGACTGCTTCTACGCCTCGGTCGAAATGCGCGACAACCCGGCCCTGCGCGAGGTGCCGCTGGCCGTGGGCGGGCGGCCCGACCAGCGCGGCGTGGTGGCCACCTGCAACTATGAGGCGCGCCGCTACGGCATCCACTCGGCCATGGCGACCGCGCAGGCGCTCAAGCTGTGTCCCGACCTGGTGGTGGTGCCGCCGGCGATGGACAAATACCGCGCCGCCTCGCGCCAGATCCTGGCCATCTATCACGACTACACCGACCTGGTGGAGCCGCTCTCGCTCGACGAGGCTTACCTGGACGTGTCCGACTCGCCCCACTGCAAGGGCAGCGCCACCCTGATCGCCCAGGAAATCCGCCGCCGTATTGTCGAGACGGTCGGCATCACCGCTTCGGCCGGCGTGGCGCCGAATAAATTCGTGGCCAAGATCGCCAGCGACTGGAACAAGCCGGACGGGCTGTGGCTGGTGCGCCCGGATGAGGTCGACGCTTTCGTGGCCGAGCTGCCGGTCAAGAAGCTGTTCGGCGTGGGCAAGGTCACCGCCGCTAAACTGAACAGCCTGGGCGCGCAGACCTGCGGCGACCTGCGCAGCTGGACCTTTAGCGAGCTGGAGCGCCACTTTGGCCGCTTCGGCGCGCGCCTGCATGATCTGTGCCGCGGCATCGACGAGCGCGAAGTGTCGACCTCGCGCGAGCGCAAGTCGGTCAGCACCGAGGAAACCTACACGCCGGACGTGCCCGACCTGGCATCCTGCCTGACCCTGCTGCCGGCGCTGCACGAAAGCCTGCTGACGCGCATCCGCCGCTGCGGTGCCGATAAGCTGGTCAACAAGCTGTTCGTGAAGATCAAGTTCGCCGACTTCCAGCAGACCACGGTCGAATGTGTGGGCAGCGCGCCACAGATGGCCCTGTACGAACAGCTGATGGAAACCGGCTTCCTGCGCCGCGCCATGCCGGTGCGCCTGCTGGGCCTGGGCGTGCGCCTGGGCGACGCTGTCCAGGCCGAGCAATTGCGGCTCTTTGACGACACTGCCGTGGAGCTCCGCGTGTAGAATGTCGTTCCCCTTTGGTACCTATCGATAGAAACAAGGCAAAAGCACATGTGGTTCAAGAATCTTCAGATTTACCGTCTGCCCGCACCGTGGAATTTCACCCCTGAGCAACTGGAAAAGGCCCTCGCGCCCCAGAGTTTCGTGCCCGCCAGCAGCAACGAATTGCTGCGCCAGGGCTGGGATTCGCCGCGCGGCAACGGTTCCCTGGTCCACACCGTCAACAAGCAGATGCTGATCCTGCTGGGCAGCGAAAAGAAGCTGCTGCCGACCTCGGTGATCAACCAGGTGGCCAAGGCCAAGGCGGCCGAGCTGGAAGAAGCCCAGGGCTTCGCGCCGGGCAAGAAGGCCATGAAGGAATTGAAGGAGCGCGTGGCCGACGAGCTGCTGCCGCGCGCGTTTTCCATCCGCAGCAATGTGTGGACCTGGATCGATCCGGTCAACGGCTGGCTGGTGGTCGATGCGGCCAGCCCGGCCAAGGCCGACGACGTGATCAAGCTGCTGTTGAAAGCGGTCGACCGCATGCCGCTGGAAAGCCTGCGCGTGCAGCGCTCGCCGGTGGCCGTGATGACCGGCTGGCTCGAGCATGACGAGGCGCCGGCCGGCTTCACGGTGGACCAGGATACCGAGCTGCGCGCCACCGGCGAGAGCAAGGCCGCGGTGCGCTACGTGAAGCACACCCTGGAAGCCGACGACATCCGCCGCCACATCGCCGCCGGCAAGCAGTGCACCCGCCTGGCCATGACCTGGAACGACAAGATTTCCTTCGTGCTCACCGAACAGCTGGCGGTCAAGGGCATCAAGCCGCTGGACGTGATCACCGAGAAGGATTCGAGCACCCGCAACGACGACGAGCGTTTCGACAACGACATGATGCTCATGACGGGTGAACTGGCCAAGATGATGGCCGACATCGTCGAGGCGCTGGGCGGCGAAGCGGCCGCCTAAGGCTCTACAGCGCCTGGAATACGCCGGCGGCGCGGTTCTTGGTCACCTTGTCCCAGGTGAACACCTTGCCGTTCATGGCCACGTACACCCCGGCCGGCAAGGTTTGCGCGGCCGCGGTGGCGAAGCCCAGGTTGAATAGCGCGTCGGAATTGGCAATCTCGTAGGGAATCATGGCGCCGGTCAGCACGACGGTCTGCTCCAGCGCGGCCGCGCCCAGCACGGCCGCCGTCTCGCGCATCGTATCGGTGCCGTGCACCACCACAATCGACTGTTCCGGCGCCGCGCGGCAGGCCGCCAGCACGCGCGCGCGGTCGGCATCCTGCATGTCGAGCGAATCGAGCAGGGGCAGTTCCTCCAGCACCACCGGGATGGTCATGCGGCTGCGCGCGATCACCTGCGGCAGATGGCTTTGCGCGAAGCCCAGCTTGCCGCTCAGCTCATCGTAGTGTTTGTCGAAGGTGCCGCCGGTGGCGATGATGCGCAGGGTCATGGGAGGATGAATTCGCGTGGGATGAAGGGACTTATGATACCGTGTCGTTCAGGCGCTGTCGCCACGCCGCTGGATTGTTTCAGCATGTGACGAGGCTTTGCGCGCCCGCCTGTACTGCGTAAGATTGTCGTCTTTTGTTCGCGGATGGTCCCATGAAAGCTGTTGCCCCCGGAACTGTCATCTTTCACCGTCACCGCGGTTACGGGGTGATCACCCATGTCAATCTGCTCACGGGCTGGATCTCGGCCCGCTTCGGCAGCGAAGCGCGCACGCTCGACCTGAACCTGTCCACCGACGAGGTCCAGCACGCCGACGGCGAAGCGATCCTGTTTCGCCGTGCGCCGCCCGACCGCATGCCGCACGCGCGCCTGATGGCCATGGTGCGCGACCTGCACCAGGCCGGCTATCAAAAACTCTACCTGCGTTCCTGGCCCAAGCCTTCCGGCCTGCACTGGCGCTGGCACCTGTTCACCGGCCAGCGCGACTGGATGCAGCGCTCCTGGCGCGAAGGCTGGTACGGCTCCGGTGCCGACTACAACAACAATCCCGTGATGGGCTGGGGCGATTCGCCCGGCGCGTCGACCGAGGAACTGATTCACGCGCTGGCCAGATTCGATCCGCAGGGCTTGGCCCAGGCGCTCGGGCGCGATGAAGACCACAGCGCCTGGTTCGCCGGCGTGTGCGATGCGCTGCTGCCCGGCTATATGTACAGCCTCGACATGGAACGCGCCGCCGGCGACGGCCTGCGCGAGATGCCGCCGGTGCCGGTGGTGGCCGTGCGCGCCAGCCTCCCGGCCTATGACGGCCCGGCCATCGCCTGGCCGCCAGGCTGGAGCGGCATGTGGACGCGCACCCACGTCATGCCCGCGCCACCGGTCAATCTCACCGGCGAGCCCCGGCTGAGCGAGCAGTCCTAGGCGAGCGCTTCGGGATTGAGAATCCCGCTCGGGGTGCCCGCGGCGAAGTTGACGATGTTGCGGAAGGCCGCCTCGAAATACAGCTCGTAGCTATCCTTTTCCACATAGCCCAGGTGCGGCGTGGCCAGCACGGTCGGAATGCGCAGCAGCGGCGCGTCTGCCGCCAGCGGCTCGCTGGCGAACACGTCCAGCGCCGCGGCCTGCGGGCGTCCGCGCTGCAAGGCTTCTTCCAGCGCGTTGTCGGCCACCAGTTCGGCCCGGCTGGTATTGACGAACAGCGCCGTCGGTTTCATGCGCGCCAGATCGCCGGCCGTGACGAGGCCGCGCGTGGCCGGCGCCAGCCGCAGGTGCAGCGACAGCACGTCAGCCTGTTCGAAGAATGCTTCGCGGCTGGCCGCCGCCGTGTAGCCGTCGGCCTCGGCTTGCGCGCGGCTGTTCTCGCTGCCCCATACCAGCACCTGCATGCCGAAGGCCTTGCCGTAGCCGGCCACCAGCTTGCAGATACGTCCGTAGCCCCACAGTGCGAGGGTGCGCCCGCGCAGCACGGTCCCCAGGCCGTTCAGCTGCGGGTTGATCGAGGCGGTCTGCCACAGCCCATCCTTGAGGTTGTTGGCGTAGGGGACGATCTTGCGGCTGGCCGCCATGATCAGCGCCCAGGTCAGTTCGGCCGGCGCCACCGGCGCGCCGACGCCCTCGGCGATGGCCACTTTCTGTTCGGTGGCGGCGGCCACGTCGATGTGCCCGGCCACCTTGCCGGTCTGGGAAATGAGATTCAGATTGGGCAGCCTGGCCAGCAGCGCCCGGTTCAGCGCGGTGCGCTCACGGATGAGTACGACGGCGTCGAAAGGGGCCAGTCGAATGGCCAGCTGGCCGAGGCCGCGCGCCGAATTCGTGAACACTTTCACATCAAAATCGGACAATAATCGATAGCAGTCCAGCTGCCGGACGGCATCCTGGTAATCGTCTAGAATGGCAATTTTCATGGAAGTTGAGCGAAGTTAGTGAAAAATTCGTAGCGAAATAACAGGATTGAGCCGATCTGAAATAGCTTACTACTTTACTCGGTCAATATTCCTACATTTTTGTTGCTCTAGCATTCAAATCGGTTAATAGCGGGTGTACAATCGGCCCCTAATTTTGGTGTTTGGCCGGTTTTTACTGCCGGCTCGGGCACTTGCAACACCGTTCCACCAGCCTCCTCGTCAACGGGGCTGGCGACAAGACCGCCGTATCGCCGGACCGTCCCCGTGACCTGGTTCCTGAGCGCAAGCACCACTGCTGACGACGATCCTGCCGTGCCGGGAACACGATAAGAATTCTTATTGGCATTGGAGGTACTATGAATCAGCTCGTCATGGGAGGCGTTGCTATTGTGAACGCACCAGCTTACATCAAACAGCAAAAGCTCATTAACTGGGTGCAGGAAATCGCTGCGCTGACCAAGCCGGACCGGATTGTCTGGTGCGACGGCTCGCAGGAAGAGTACGATCGCCTGTGCGCCGAGATGGTCGCGGCCGGCACGATGAAGAAGTTGGACCCCGCGAAGCGCCCGAATTCCTACCTGGCCTGCTCCGACCCGTCCGACGTGGCGCGCGTCGAAGACCGCACCTTTATCTGTTCGGCCACGCCCGAGCAGGCCGGTCCGACCAACAACTGGACCGACCCCGCGGAAATGCGTGGCACCCTCAACGGCCTGTTCGACGGCTGCATGAGCGGTCGCACCATGTATGTGGTGCCGTTCTCGATGGGCCCGCTGGGCTCGCCGATCGCCCACATCGGCGTGGAACTGTCCGATTCGCCTTACGTCGCCGTCAACATGCGCATCATGACGCGCATGGGCAAGGCCGTGTACGACGTGCTGGGCACCGACGGCGAGTTCGTGCC
>CAMLHI010000082.1 GCA_946479705.1 uncultured Oxalobacteraceae bacterium | reverse complement strand
GCGAGGTAAACAAGGCATGGGCCACCTCGGTCAGGTTGAAATTGCGGCGCGCCGCTTCGCGGATCGAACGTAGCTGCTGGAAATTCATATGGAAGCTCCCTGGTCGACGAACACTTGCATGCGGCGCGGCTTGACCACCAGGGTCTCGCCTTCCTTGAATTGCATTGCGCGGTAGCGCTCGTTCGGAATCACCGCTTCGATGGCGTCGGCATTGTCGGCGCGCTCCAGGTCCAGCTGGGCCAGCGGGCCGATCGCGTGCGCGCGGCGCAGCTTGACGACGATGCCTTCGGCGCCCGGCGTATAGCGCTCCACGTCCAGGTCATGCGGACGCACATAGGCAATGCCGTCGCTGTTCTGCACGGCGGCATGGTCGGGCACGTCGAAACTGGCGTCGCCGCTGGCCAGCACGCCCTCGTGCACGCGCCCATGGAACAGGTTGACGTTGCCCAGGAAGCCGTAGACGAAGGGCGAAGCCGGCTGGTTGTACACCTGGTCCGGCGTGCCCAGCTGCTCGACCTGGCCCTTGTTCATCAGCACCACCTGGTCGGCCACTTCGAGCGCCTCTTCCTGGTCGTGCGTGACGAAAATACTGGTCACATGCAGGTCGTCATGCAAGCGCCGCAGCCAGCGCCGCAATTCCTTGCGCACCTTGGCGTCGAGCGCGCCGAACGGTTCATCGAGCAGCAGCACGCGCGGCTCCACCGCCAGCGCGCGCGCCAGGGCGATGCGCTGGCGCTGTCCGCCCGACAGCTGCGGCGGATAGCGGTCGGCCAGCCAGTCCAGCTGCACCATCTCGAGCAATTCCTTGACCTTGGCGCGGATCTGCTGCTCGCTGGGGCGCTCGGCGCGCGGGCGCACGCGCAGGCCGAAGGCGACGTTCTCGAACACCGTCATGTGCTTGAACAGCGCATAGTGCTGGAACACGAAGCCGACCTGGCGCTCGCGCACATGGCGGCGCGAGGCATCTTCGCCATCGAGGATCACGCGGCCCGCGTCGGGATGCTCGAGGCCGGCGATGATGCGCAGCAGCGTGGTCTTGCCGCAGCCCGAAGGCCCCAGCAAGGCGGTCAGTTCGCCCTGCGGAAACTGCAGCGACACATCGTTGAGCGCCACGAACTGGCCGAAGCGTTTTTGAATATTCTGTACTTGGATGGTCATCTCAGTGCTCCAGCTTGCGTGCGGCGTCGGCGACTTCATCGGTCTCGTAAAGGCGCCATTCGACAAAGGATTTAATGGCCAGGGTAACCAGCGCCAGCAATGCCAGCAGCGAGGCCACCGCGAATGCGGCCGCGAAGTTGTACTCGTTGTAAAGGATCTCGACCTGCAGCGGCATGGTGTTGGTTTCGCCACGGATATGGCCGGACACCACGGACACGGCGCCGAACTCGCCCATGGCGCGCGCATTACACAGGATCACGCCATACAGCAGGCCCCACTTAATGTTCGGCAGCGTCACGCGCCAGAAGGTGGCGAAGCCGGAGGCGCCCAGCACCAGCGCGGCTTCCTCTTCCTCGCTGCCCTGCGACTGCATCAGCGGAATCAGCTCGCGCGCCACGAAGGGGAAAGTGATGAACACCGTGGCCAGCACGATGCCGGGCACCGCGAACAGGATCTTGATGTCGTGCGCGGACAGCCAGGCGCCGAACCATCCCTGCGCGCCGAACAGCAGCACATAGATCAGGCCGGAAATGACCGGCGAGACCGAGAACGGCAAGTCGATCAGGGTCAGCAGCACGCTCTTGCCGCGGAACTCGAACTTGGCGATCGCCCAGGCCGCGCACACGCCGAACACCAGGTTCAGCGGCACCGAAATGCCGGCCGCGATCAGGGTCAGCTTGATGGCCGACACCGAATCCGGATCGGTGATGGCGGCAAAGTACACACCCGCCCCTTTCTTGAACGCTTCGGCGAACACCGCCACCAGCGGCACGAACAGGAACAAGGTCAGGAAAGCCAGGGCGATGGTGATGAGCAGGATGCGCACCCAGGCCGGTTCGAGCACGTTCGATACCACCGGCAATTCGCCGCGCTGGACCGGTGCCGCAGGCGCCTTGGCGACTTCATTCAAGACGGCGCTCATTTGCCACCTCCACGCTTGCGCGACCAGCTCTGCAACAGGTTAATCAGCAACAGCAGAGCGAAGGACACCACCAGCATCACCACGGCGATCGCGGTGGCGCCGGCATAGTCGTACTGCTCCAGCTTGGTGATGATGAACAGCGGCGTGATTTCCGAGACCATGGGCATATTGCCGGCGATGAAAATCACCGAGCCGTATTCGCCGGTGGCGCGCGCGAAGGCCAGCGCGAAGCCGGTCAGCAGCGCCGGGAAAATGCCAGGGAAAATCACCTTGACGAAGGTTTGCCAGGACGAGGCGCCCAGGCTGGCGGCGGCCTCCTCCAGTTCGCGCTCGGCGTCTTCCAGCACCGGCTGCACCGTGCGCACCACGAAGGGCAGACCGATGAAGGTCATGGCCAGCACCACCCCGACCGGCGTGAAGGCCACCTTGAAGCCGAGCGGCTCCAGGTAGCGGCCGATCCAGCCGTTCTGCGAATACAGGGCCGTCAGGGTGATGCCCGCCACCGCAGTCGGCAGCGCGAACGGCAAGTCGACCAGGGCGTCGATCAGGCGCTTGCCGGGGAACTTGTAGCGCACCAGCACCCAGGCGACGATGCCGCCGAAAATCACGTTAAGGAAGGCGGCCAGCAGCGAGGCCCCGAAGCTGAGCCGGTAGGACGCCATCACACGGTCGGAGGTGACCGCGTTCCAGAACGCTTCCCAGGTCAGGGTAAAGGTCTTGAGGAATACCGCCGACAGCGGGATCAGGACGATCAGCGCGAGGTAGAAGATCGTGAAGCCGAGCGAGAGGCCGAAGCCGGGGATGACCCGGAACGGCGCTTTGCTGGCAGGAAAAGTGGACATGGAGCCTCTTATTACATTCTTGTCTAAGGAATCTCCATTTTGCGCGAATAATGCATTAGCGCAAACGAAGCTTTTCTTATTACCTTAGACAGGAAACGTACTTAGGGCTCAGCAATTAGTAGATCAGCTTGGCGGCAACGGCCGTCAGGGTGGTGGCCAGCACGCCGCGCAGGATGCGCTCTGGAATGGCACGGGCGAACCAGGAACCCAGGGTGATGCCGGGAACCGAGCCGAGCAGCAGCATGGCCAGCAGCGACCAGTTGATCGACCCCAGGTACCAGTGACCGAAGGCGGCGATGGCGGTCAGCGGCACGGCGTAGGCGATATCGGTACCGGCGATCTGGGCTGAGCTCATGCGCGGATACAGCATGACCAGCAAGGTCGCGCCGATCGCGCCGGCGCCGATCGAGGAAATGGTGACCAGGGTACCCAGCAGCGCGCCGCACACGATGGTGGCGGTGGCCAGGGACTTGCCCTGCAGCTGGCGTTCCGGGTGGGCGTTCAGCCAGCCCAGCATCTTGCCCTTGAACAGCAGCGCGACCACGGTCAGCAGCACCGAGCCGGCGATCGAATAACGGATGATCTGGCCGAGTTCCTTGCCCACGGTCCCGAAATACTTGAGCGCGAAGGTCGCCAGGACCGCCGCCGGCAAGGCGCCGATGCACAGCAGCTTGACCACGTCCCAGCGCACCGTGTCGCGCAGGCGGTGGGTGAAGGTGCCGGCCGACTTGGTGATGGCGGCAAAGGCCAGGTCGGTGCCGACGGCCACCGACGGCGGCACGCCGAACAGCAGGGTCAGCAGCGGAGTCATCAGCGAACCGCCGCCCACGCCGGTCATGCCCACCAGCGTGCCGACACAAAATCCGGAAATTACATAAGTTAATAACATGCAGAGCCCCCCTAAGTTACGCCAAGGGTAAGGGTACTCTGCCGTATTCCAAACGACGAAAAGCTTATTTGCTTATGCGTGTGGGATGCTGCGCTGCCTATTTATTCGGCTGCGGGGTCAGGCGCAGGTAGGGACGCGGCGCCGTATAGCCCTTCGGATACTTCTGCCGCAGCTGTTCCGGGTCCTGCACCGTCAGCGGAATGATGACGTCGTCGCCATCTTTCCAGTTGCCCGGGGTGGCCACCGTGTAGCCGTCGCTCAGTTGCAGGGCGTCGATGACGCGCAGCACTTCGTCGAAATTGCGGCCCGTGCTCATCGGATAGGTAAGGATCAGGCGCACTTTCTTGTTCGGATCGATGATGAACAGCGAACGCACGGTGGCGGTAGCCGAGGCTTCCGGGTGGATCATGTCGTACAACGTGGCCACTTTCCTGTCGGCGTCGGCGATGATGGGAAAGCCCACCACGGTCTGCTGGGTTTCCTCGATGTCGGCGATCCAGCCGCGGTGGCTCTCGGCCGGGTCCACCGACAGGGCGATGGCCTTGACGTTGCGCTTGTCGAATTCGGGCTTGAGCTTGGCGGTCAAGCCCAGTTCGGTGGTGCACACCGGGGTGAAATCGGCCGGGTGGGAAAACAGGACCACCCAGGAGTTGCCCGCCCACTCATGGAATTTGATCGGGCCTTGCGAGGAATCCTGTTCGAAATCGGGGGCGGTATCGCCCAAACGTAAAGTCATCTTGCTCTCCAGGATGGATTGATGGGGAAAGTCATGGCAAGCATGCCAACACTGCATTTTGCGCCACTTTCGCCAGCCGGTGTAAATGATGTTGGCCCTCGGGCCAGTCGCCCAGGCCGGAATCGGCATTGATGTGGCCCAGCGCGCCGGCCTCGACCAGGCAAGCGCCCCAGCGCTGCGCGAAACGCGCGGCCAGCGGGGCCGGCATCCAGGGATCGTTGCTGCTGATGATGAGGGTCGCGGGACAGGGCAAGGCATCGTTTGGCAAATGCGCGGCCACGCCGAAGCGGTCGGGATGGGCCGGCGCCACCAGCAGCGCGCCGGCCACATGCCCGGGATGGCGGGCGATGCTGGCCACGCTGGTCAGGCAGCCGAAACTGTGCGCCACCAGCAGGGCCGGGCGCGGATCGCTCGCGCGCAACTCATCGAGCCGCGCGACCCAGGCGTCGAGCTGGGGATGGTCCCAGTCGTCTTGCTGCACGCGTGCGAAGCCGGGAGAACGGGCCTGCCAGCGGGTTTGCCAATGGCCCGGCCCGCTGTTATGCAGACCGGGAACAACGATCACGTGAAAATGGGATAACAGGTCCGCGTCCATGGCCCCTCCTTTGCCGACAGCATACGGCGCACCGATGGGGATGGAAACGAAGGTTTTTCTATTTGTATATGTGCGCCCTGCTGACGCCCATCAATAGAAGCGGTTGAACAGCACGACCAGCCAGGAGGCGCCGGCCACGAACATGCTCAGCATGACGGCCGCGCTTCCCAGATCCTTGGCGCGCTTGGACAGCGGATGGCGCTCCAGGGACACGCGGTCGACGATGGCTTCGATAGCGGAGTTGATCAGTTCGACGATCAGCACGAACCCCATCACGGCGATCAGAAACAGTTTTTGAAACGACGAGATTTGCATGCCCAGGGCCACGCCGGTGCCGATCACGAAAACCAGCATTTCCTGGCGAAACGCATGCTCATGTTCCCAGGCCGCCTTCAAGCCCGCGACTGAATAGCCCATGGCATGGTAGACCCGCTTGAGACCGCTTTTACTTTTGAACTCGCTAACAGACTGTTCCATGGTGTGTTCATTTGTGCATGAAAAACACATTATGCCCCGAGCCGCCGCTGCTGCGCGCATTTTGCGCCGCCGCGACACCTCCATCTGCCAAAAATTTTCACATTGTGGTATAAAGGACTGAACCATACTGCACCGCACCAACCACATCATGAAAATCGAATCTCTCGACGCACCCAAAACCTCGATCCAGGTGATCGAGCGGATGGTGGCCCTGCTTGATGCGCTGGCCAGCTATACCGACCCGGTCAGCCTCAAGGAATTGTCGCAAGTCTCCGGGCTGCATCCCTCGACGGCGCACCGGATTTTGAACGACATGGTGATCACCCGCTTCGTCGACCGGGTCGAACCGGGCACTTACCGGCTCGGCATGCGCTTGCTGGAACTGGGGAATGTGGTGAAAAGCCGTCTTTCCGTCCGGGAAGCGGCGGTGGACTTCATGCGTGCACTGCACAAAAAAACCCAGCAGACCGTCAATCTTTCCGTGCGCCAAGGCGACGAGATCGTCTACATCGACCGGGCCTTTTCGGAACGTTCCGGCATGCAGGTGGTGCGCGCCATCGGCGGACGCGGCCCCCTGCACCTGACCTCAACGGGCAAGCTGTTCCTGTCGGTGGACGAGCCCAAGGCCATCCGTGCCTATGCGACCCGTACCGGCCTGTCCGGCCACAACAAGAATTCGATTACCGACCTGGCCAAGCTGGAACGTGAATTGAGCCTGGTGCGCTCGCGCGGCTATGCGCGCGACAACGAGGAACTCGAGCTGGGCGTGCGCTGCATGGCGGCCGGCATCCATGACGATTCCGGCAAGCTCATTGCCGGCCTCTCGATCTCGGCGCCGGCCGACCGCCTGCAGGACGAATGGGTGGACGACCTGGTCGTCACCGCGCGGCAAATTTCGGCGACCCTGGGTTACGCGGCGCCGACTCCCTAAAACTACGACATGCCGGCCGGCTTGAGTGCTTCGAGCCAGCGGCGCACACGGCCGGCATCGGCCGTGCGCGACTGCTTCCCTTTGGAATCGAGGAACACCATGATCACGGCGCGGCCCTGGATCATGGCCTGCATCACCAGGCAGCGCCCTGCTTCGTTGATGAAACCAGTCTTCTGCAGTCCGATTTCCCAGTCCGGCATCGCCACCAGATAATTGGTGTTGTGGAAATTCATCAAGCGCCCGCCCGCATCGACCGTGGACTTCGGATCGGTGGAGTATTCGCGCAGCAAGGGTTCCTGGTAGGCGACCGCCGCCAGCCGGGCCAGGTCGCGCGCACTGGCCACATTCCTGCTCGACAAGCCGCTCGAATCGACATAACGCGTTTCGCTCATGCCCAGCTCGTGGGCCTTGGCATTCATGGCCGCCACAAAGCCCGCGATACCGCCTGGGAAGTTGCGGCCCAGCGCGGCCGCCGCGCGGTTCTCTGAGCTCATCAGTGCAATATGCAGCAGGTTACCGCGCGTCATGCGCGAACCGACAGTCAGGCGCGAGCGCGTGAACTTTTCGTGGTCCACATCGTCGTCGGTGATGGTGATGACTTCATTCATGTCCTGGCCGGCCTGCACCACGATCAAGCCGGTCATCAGCTTGGTGATCGAGGCAATCGGCAGGGCCACGTCGGGATTCTTTTCGAACAGCACTTCCGAATTGTTTTGGTCGATCACGAAGGCCACGTTCGACTTGAGGTCGAGCGGATCGCGTGTCATGTTGAGCCCGGCGCGGTCGCCGAAACTGCGCGCCACCACTTCCTGGGTCGCGCCGGCGCTGAGCACGCGCTGGTAGACCACGCGCTTCTTGCCCCTGACCATCATGGTACGGCGCACCATCTGGCTGCGCGGCGCGGCGCTCACGCGCGCCTTCACCACCACATGCTTTTTCGATTTGGCGGCCACATGCGCCTTGCCGGTCTTGGCCGTGGCCTGCAGCGGCGACACCGCAAGCAGCAAGGAAATCAGGGCGCCGAGGGCAAACTTGAACATCTGTACATCCTTCAAAACAAACAGTCTGGTATTGATGAGTGTAACAAAGGATTGACCGATAGCAAGGACATTTAACATTCCCCACAACTGCTTTTGCCGACAAACAACGCCGGTCGTAAAATGGGGTCTGCATCGCCATGAGTGTACGCGTTTGCATGGGCGGCAGCGCACAGCTTGCCAGCGCCCCGCCGCTATTTCCTGACTACACAGGCGACGCCGGCCACGGCCAGCGCCATCCCGGCCAGTCCAAGCAGGCTGAAGGCCTCACCAAACATGATCCAGGCCATCAGCGCGGTGGTGGGCGGGGTCAGGTACAGCAAGCTGGTCACCTGCGTGG
>CAMLHI010000081.1 GCA_946479705.1 uncultured Oxalobacteraceae bacterium | reverse complement strand
CCTCGCGCCGCTCCAGAGCGAGCGCGCCGAAATCGGCGGCGCCGTCCAGTTCCAGTCCCAGCGGCGAGGCGGCGATGACGACCTCGCCCGCGTGCGTGATGGAAAAGCGGCTGGCGTCGTCCTCGATCCGGATGACGCTGCGCCCGTCGGGAGACGCGATGATGGCGGGCGCGGCACTGGCCCATGCGGCCGGCAACAGCAGTAACAGGGCGGCGGCGGCGGTCAACTTGGGTCTCGTCATGGTCTGTTCCGGGCTCCGGATGTTGTCGATAGCGGCGGGAAGCTTATCATCTTTCCTCGTGGTAGCAATTCTTCCATGCGGGCTGGGGATATCGGTACAGCGCGCTCACCGGGCCGCTATACTTCAGCGACCGCGGCGTCCCGCCCCTTTCAGTCCGCCGTAACGCCGCCTTTTCCTTCCATCCGGAACGCAAAGCGGGTCCGACGGCCCGCGCGTGGCTGGCCCGGGCATGATGCCACGGCATGTACCGGCGCGCCGGAAGACCGGGTGGCGCGCTTCACCGAGCTGCTGTTCGGCATGCGCTGGGACGATCCGGAAGTGCGCCCACTGCTCGAACTGGAAGGCCTGAAGGTGTGGCTGCCCGGCCGCACCAGCGCATATGACGCGCTGGCGCGCGCCGCCGACGACAAGCGCTTCTACGACAGCGAAGGAAACATCCTTCCCAGCGACTATCGATATTGACACGCTCGGCTTCGACGCCGGTGCGCATCTGCTGGTCGCGCACGCCCTGCGCGATCTGGCCCCTGGCGCCGCGCTCGAGGTGACCGGCGCGCGGCCCGGCGGGGACACGCAGCTGGCCGCGTGGTGCCGTGGCCAGGGCCACGCATGCAGCGTCGCGCTGGCGGACGGACGCACGGTGGCCACCGTCGTGCGCGGGAACGCGGCGGCAGGCCGCTGGCGCGCTGCCCTGCAGACCGGGCATGCCGATCCGGCGCGCGATGGCGCCATCGCGGCGCGCGCCGAGGCGCGCTGGGGCTTGGCGGCGCGCGGCGCGACGGTGGAAGCCGGTTCGCCCGCCATGCATTTCCGCCTCGACGAACGCGCGGACGTGTGGAGCGCGCGCGCCGCCGACCTGTATGCGCAGGCCGCCGCCGCGCAATGGGATCCCGAAACCGCCATCGACTGGCAGGCTGCGTTCGCGCTCCCGGACATCGTCGAGGACGCGGTGGTCCAGGTCTTCACTTATATGATCGAGAACGAAGCGGCCGCGCTCGTGGTGCCGGCACGCTTCCTGGGTCAGCTGCACCCGCATTTCCGTGAAGTGCAGGCAGTGCTGGCGATCCAGGTTGCGGACGAGGCCCGCCACATCGAGGTGTTTACCCGGCGCGTGCGCTTGAAGGGCCGCGAACCGGCCTTGTCGACAGCGGGAGGACAAGCCTCGCTCAAGACGCTGCTCGACGAGACCGATTTTTCGGTGGCCGAATTCCTGCTCGCCGTGCTGGGAGAAGGCAGCTTCGTCAGCCTGCTGCACTTCCTGCACGAGCACGCGCCGGACCCGGTCACGCGCCAGATTGCCCGCCTTGCCGCGCGCGACGAGGCGCGCCACGTGGCGTTCGGCATGTCCCACCTGGCGGGACGCCTCGACCAGGATCCGGGCTTCCGGACCCGGCTCGCCAACGCGGTCCGCGCGCGCAACGACGCCCTTGCGGCGACAGCGGGGTTGAACGAGGAAGTGTTCGACGCGCTGGTCTTGCTCGCCGCCGGCGCATTGACCCCGGCAGCCATCAAGGCGGGCTACGCGCGGGTGCAGGAATTGATGGTCGCCATGGCCGACGGCCGCCAGGCGCGCCTCGAAAAGCTCGGATTCGGCGCGCGTGAGGCGCATGAGCTGTCCTCTCTGCACACCCGCAATTTCATGTGACCTGACACGGCGAGCGCCATTGCGGGGCCGGATCCGTCCAGCTCCCGACGGCGGACCGTTTTACCGGGGGTGCGCAGGCGCCGGCGTGGGCCGCGCCGCCGCTCCGGTCCGCATGCCAGCGCTGGCGCGCACTGCCTGCTGGCCAACACTTGCCGGTCCTTGCCTTCGTCGAAATGGTCTGCTCCAGACCTTCCGCCGTCCACGGCCGATTCTATGTCCGCACCGCACCTAGCTGTGCCGGTCTGCCGGTTTTCGATAACGGTGTGCCTCATCCTCGACCGATACTGGGATCCACAACACGGCGGCGCATGCCCTATCGATGCGCCCGCTCATCCGTCGAACCAACCGCCCCCCAAGGTGCCTATGCCATGATGAATATCGAAACCGCGACCTATTACACGGCAACCAAGAAGTACGAGATCGCCTTCCCCAGCCTGGAGCAAGACATCGACGTCGACATCGTCGTCATCGGCGGCGGCTTCAGCGGCGTCAATACGGCGCTAGAGCTGGCCGAAAAGGGATTCAAGAACATCGCCCTGCTGGAGGCGCGCTACCTGGGTTTCGGCGGCACCGGCCGCAACGGCGGCCAGATCATGGCCGGCATCGGCCACGACCTGGACAAGATCAGGAAGGACGTCGGCGAAGATGGCGTGCGCGCGATCTTCGAGATCGGCGACCAGGGCGCCGACATCATCCAGGCCCGCATCGCCAAGTACGACATCAAGGCCGACTTTTGCCACGGCTACGGTTATATGGGATTGAACGCGCGCCAGGCCAACACCCTGCGCGCCTGGGAAAAAGACTTCAAGTCGCTCAAATCGCGCCACGAAATCCGCTACCTGGAAGGTCAGGAAGTGCAGTCGATCATCGGTTCGGACATTTACCGCAGTGCCCTGCTGCACATGGGCGGCGGCCACGTCCACTCGCTGAACCTGCTGCTGGGCGAAGCGCTGGCGCTGGCCGGCCATGGCGCGCGGATCTTCGAAAATTCACCGGCCGTCGAAGTCGTCTACGGCGACCGCATCAAGGTGCGCACCGCCAAGGGCAGCATCACCGCCAACAAGCTGCTGTGGGCCTGCGACAGCTTCCTGAACCGCATGGAACCGGAGCTGCACCGCTCGACCATCAACACCTACGCCTTCCAATGCGTCACCGAGCCGATGCCGGACGCGCTGATCGAGCGCATCAGCCCGATCCGCGGCGCCTACAGCGACATCCGCCCGGTCATCGACTACTATCGCGTCACCAGGGAAAACCGGCTGCTGTTCGGCTCGGCCACGCCGCTGATCGACCATGTGCCGAAGGACTTGAAAGCGTGGAACCGGCAACTGATGCTGAAAGTGTTCCCCTACCTGCGCGACGTGAAGATCGACCTCGCATGGGGAGGCCCGATGGCTTGCGGCGCCAACCTGTTCCCGCAGATCGGCGCCCTGCCGGGCCGGCCCAACGTGTTCTATGTGCAGGGCTACGCGGGCTTCGGCGTCACTCCCAGCCACATCATCTGCAAGATCCTCGCCGAGGGCATGGCCGAGGGCTCGCCGCGCTATGACCTGATCAGCTCCGTGCGCCGCGCCACCGTGCACGGCAAGGACCAGTTCCGCCCCCTCATCTGCACCGCCGGCAAGAGCTGGCACCAAATGTCCGGTTATTGGACCGGTCGTCGTTAATCCATCAGGAGATACAGCATGAGCATTACCCAGATCGACACATCCATCCGTCAGCAAGACTTGCACCCGATCGGTTCGATTGCCGGCCTCGGCGCCACGGTCGAAGCGGGCGACGTGCAAGCATTTGCGCAAGGGACATTCGGCGCACCGACCGATCCGGTGTCGGCGGGCTACTTCGGCCTCAGCCACGGCAGCTTCCGCATGACTTACCCCTTCAACGAGCAGGCATGCGTCGTGCAGGGCCGCGCCAGGCTGACCGACGTCGCCGCCGGCACCTCCGTCACTTACGAGGTGGGCGACAGCTGGTTCGTCACCCAGGGTAGCGAAGTGGTGTGGGAAATCCAGAGCGATTTCTTCATCAAGCATTTCCTCGCCGTGGCCGACCGATAGACAAGCGGCGCGCCAGCGCCGCTTTCCTGCTTTTCCCGTTCCAGATCGTCATGCCCAGCCCGCCCTCGCCGGCGGGCCGTTGGCGTGCGCTCGCGCGCCGCCACGCATGCCAATCAGGCCGCCTCGACGCCGCCGCGCACGCCGGCCACCGTCACCGGCGCTGCCGCAAACAGGGACTGCTTCATGAAGCACTTGACCCAGATGGCCGCGACCAGGCCGAACAGGCCGATCACGCTGCCGCTATAGAGCACGATGGAGCCGGTCATGGTTGGGTCCGGCGAACTGTTGGCGATCACGTAGACGATGCCGGCGATGGCCGCCAGTTGTGGCAGGGGATAGAGCGGGGTACGGAACGGCCGCGCGATATCCGGGCGGCGTAGACGCAGCACCAGCAGCACCACGTGCGCCAGCAGGTAGACCAGCATCCAGCAGATCGTCGCGGCTATCGTCAGCGGCAAAATATTGGCGGCATCGCCGCGCGCCCAGACCAGGCCGACGACCGGACAGGCCGCCACGAACAGCAGCGCGGCCACCGGCACCTGACGCTTGGGCGACAGGCGCTTAAATATCGGAAACACCTGGCCATTCAAGGCCATCCCGTGCAGCATGCGCGGCACCGCGCCCAGCACGGCATTGATCAGGCTCGCGCTGGCGGTCAGCGCGATCACGGCGAACACGATGCGGCCGCCGTGGCCGAACAGGGCCGACACCACGTCCAGGTGCGGCGTTACCGAGGCCGTCAGCGCGGCGCGCGGCAGCACGTGCGCCGTGCCCCAGGCGAACAGCAGGTTCACCACCGAAACGCAAAGCAGGCCGACGATCATCGCGCGCGGCAGGTCGCGGCGCGGATTGCGCGCCTCTTCCACCATGGGGGTGACGTATTCGCAGCCGATCAGGGTCCAGAAGCACAGCACGGCCACCGGCGCGATGGCGGTGTGCACGGTAAAGCCCTGCCACACTTGCGCGGCCGCCGGCGCGCCGGCATGCCAGCCGCTGGCCGCGTACAGGCCGACGACGAGAAAGAAGGCGATGACCACGAAAGTGAGGATTTGCTGGGTGGTGGCGAACACGTCGGTGCCGGCCAGCTGGAGCACCACCAGGGTGCCGAGCAGCAGCAGCGCCCAGCCCATATTGGGCATCAGGCCGGGGAACAGCTGGCTGATGACGCTATCGAACAGCATGAGCTCGGCCGGCAGCCCGAAGATCGCCGGCACCACGTAGCCGGCGAACACGGCCAGGATGGCCGGGAACTGGCCGACCGTCACTTCCGCATAGGTACTGATGCTGCCCGCCTGCGGCAGGGATAGCGCCAGCTCGGCGTAGCTGAGCGCGTTGCAGATCGAGAGCAGCAAGGCCAGTCCGTAGGCGATGAAAAAGCCGGTGCCGCCGATGCCGACCGCTTGCAGCAGCGACACGGTGCTGGTCTGGCTGACGATGACCCCGATCGCGATCGAGAAGAGCGCGCAGAACCCGAGGGTCTTCGCGGCAGGAGATTGGGGTGCTGCGCCGTACTGCCGTGTTTCCATTTCCATCCATCCCGCATCAAGTTGAGCAAGTACCACCCGGGTGCGGCGCCGCACTCGCGTGCCGGCGCCGCACCGCCATTAACGTTCGCTGATGGCGCGCAGGTTGTCCGAGGTATAGAACGATTCCTTGAAGCGCTGGCCCTCCGCCTCGACGACCCAGCGCATGTCCTTGCCGGTGCCGGCCGCGTGCTCGTCGATCACGTAGCGCCCTTCGAGCAGGTTGTACTGCGCGAACGCCGTGGCGTCGCAGCTGCCGGTCTCGAACACCGGTATCGTGTATCCCTCCTTCACCTTCCACATCTTGCCCTGGCCATCATAATCCTCGGCCGCGAGCAGGTTGTAGCTGTCTTCGTCCACATAGAACACTTTCTTCGGCGACGAGTGACGGGTGCCGGCCTTCACGGACGCTTCGAGCACATACACGCGGTGCAACTCGTAACGGCGCGACTCGTTGCTGATGTGCTCGCTCTGGGCGATCTTGTGGAAGTCGCCATCGAACTTGTACAGGCCGAACGCATTGTAGGGCACGTACATTTCCTTCTTGCCGATCAGTTTCCACTCGAAGCGGTCGATCGGACCGTTGAACACGAACGGTTCATCGAGCGTGTACTGGTTTTCGAAGCCGATCTGCGGGGCGTCGTAGGCGTAGGCCGGCATGCGCCGCACGCGCCGCTGGCCGGGGAAGTAATAGAACGTTTCGGTGCCCGGCTTGTTGAGGAAGTTCTTGATCGTGAGGCCCTGTCCGGCCAGGGCGGTCGGCGTGTTGTAGGCGAAGTAGATGAAGGACTCGGCGTCCGGCAGGGTGCTGAAATGGCGGCTGCCCTTGGCCCCCCATGGGTAGTAATTGGTCTGCTCGGAGCCGGCCGTGATCCAGTCGCTGCCGCCCTTGCGCGGCGACACGGCCGTGTAGTTGTTCTTCCACTCGACGCCAATGCCGCGGTAGCGCATCTTGCTGTTATAGATCACTTCGGTGCCGGTTTTCGGGAAGGGAAATGGATAGCCGGGCACGATGGCATCGGCCAGCGTCCAGCCATCCGCGCCGATCTTCGCCGTGCCGACGTTCTTCTTCGTATTGTCGGCAACGAAGTCCGGCACCCCGCACGAACGGTGGCTCGGATAGACATCCATGCGATAGCCATTGTTGCCTTTCACGAGAGCGACCTGGCCGGGGCTGAGCTTATCCTTGTATTTGTCGACGTTGGCCGCGTCGATCGAGAACAGCGGCTTGTCGCCCTTGTGGCGCCAGTAGTCGCCGCGGAACTTGCCGTAGGCCCAGCCGGGCGCGGGCGCTTCGCTGCCGGTCCAGGCCGGAATGCCGCCATCCTTGTTGCCGGCCTTTTCCGCGCCCGACGGCGTCAGGTCCTTGCCGAGGCGGCTCGCGTCGTCGTCGGCCGCGCTGGCGGCGCCAAACGCAAGCAGCAAGGTGGCGAGCAGCACGCTCGCACGCACAGTGCGGGAATTCCTCATCGATGTTCTCCTGTGTTGACAATAGACTGCGGACAGGATCGCTTGCGTCCGTTCCGGCAGGTTCGAAGCGATGGTAACGAGAGCGCAGCTGTCGCGGGTATCGAAATTCGGCAATCTTCCATCGCCCATCTGGCCGATAGCCGGCGCGCGCCGTCCCCGGCACAGTATGGGCATGTTCAACCCGCACAGGACCATCATGACCACCACTTCCGCCTGGATTTCCGTCGGCGCGCTCGGCGACGCATTCACCCCCGACAATCACTGCCTGCCGCCGGACGCCGGCCTGGCCGGGCGCACCTTGCATCTGCATGGCGAGGATGGCAGCCACGCCACGCTCGACTTCGGCACCGACGGCTCGCTCACCCGCGACGGCGCCGTCGCCGCGCAGTGCAGCATCACCCGGCCGCGCCCCGACATCTGGTTCGTCGACTACCGCAGCGCCGCCGCGCCGCGCGGCGGCGTCAGCCTGGTGCTCGATCTCGGGCGCGCCAGCTTCATCGAGATCGACGGCGCGCTGCCCTCGCGCGACGAAGCGCACGTACCGCTGCTGGCCCGTATCGCCCGCGGCGAGGAGCTGACGGCGGTGAAGGCGCGCATCGTGCGCGGCACCATCGACCAGCCGTTCGCGCCCGACGCCGAGCTGCCCCAGCCGACCGCCGAACTGCTGGGCAAGCGTGTCGAGTACATCTACAGTGCGCACGAGCGCTACGAGCATATCTACCTGAACCAGGGCTTTTACACCTGGCGCTGCATCGAGGGCTCCGAGCGCGGCCTCGGCGACACCGACGCCTGCCACTACTACCGGATCGACACCGACCTGGTGCTGTTCATCTGGCGCGAAAAGATCGTTCCCACGCTCGGTATCGTGATGATCGACCTGCGCGCCATGAAGACGACCGGGAAGATCATGGGCTACGAAGGCGAGGACTTCGCCAGCGTGCGCAACTTCGGCGTCGGCGCCATTGCGCGCGTGCTGGCCGTGCTTCCGGCGGAGTGAGG
>CAMLHI010000080.1 GCA_946479705.1 uncultured Oxalobacteraceae bacterium | reverse complement strand
GTGGTGTTGTTGTACTGGCTGATGGCGCCGCAGATGACGATGCGGGCCTTGAGCTTGATGCGGGTGAGTACGGTATCGAGAATCTCGCCGCCGACGTTGTCGAAATAGACATCGACGCCGTCCGGGCAATGTTCGGAGAGTCCATCCTTGACCGAACCGTTCTTGTAATCGATGCAGGCGTCGAAGCCCAGTTCCTTGACCACGAAATCGCATTTGTCCTTGCCGCCGGCAATGCCGACCACGCGGCAGCCCAGCTGCTTGGCGACCTGGCCGACGGTCTGGCCGACCGCGCCCGCCGCGCCCGAGACCACCACCGTCTCGCCGGCTTTCGGCTGGCCCGATTCGATCAGGCCGAAGTAGCCGGTCATGCCCGGCATGCCGAGGGTGTTGAGCCAGGTGCTCAGGGGCGCCAGCGCGGGATCGATGCGGCGGAAGTTGGCGGTCTTGTCGTCGGCCGGGCCGACCCACCAGGTCTGCACGCCGATGCCGCCGGACACATGGTCGCCGACGGCGAAGGCGGGCGAGCGCGACTGCGTCACCACACCGACCCCGCCGGCGCGCATGACCTCGCCGATGGCAACCGGACGGATATAGGATTTGCCCTCGTTCATCCAGCCGCGCATGGCCGGATCGAGCGACAGATACAGGGTCTTGACGACGATCTCGCCATCGCCGATGGCGCGCAGCGGCTCGCTGGTCTGCTGCCAGTCGCTATCCTTGGGCAGGCCGGCCGGGCGGGCGGCCAGGCGGAACTGCTGGTTCGTCACTGCGGTATCGCTCATGGCAACTCCTGGAAAGATTGTCGGGCGATCACTATACCGGATAATGTACGATCGTGCTTTTTTTCGCGGAAGGTGAGTATTTCGTCAGTGCATGCGACAATACAAGGTTCGCATTGTTCACGCATCCAACTAAAAAACATGACGCTTCCAGAATACATCGTGACCCTGTCCTGCCTGGACCAGCGCGGCATTGTGCATCGCGTGTCCGGTTTCCTGGCCGACCACGGCTGCAACATCATCGATTCGGCCCAGTTCGGCGACAGTGAATCGAAGCTGTTTTTCATGCGTGTGCACTTCCGCGCGGAAGACGCGGCCATGCCGGCGGCGACACTGCGCGGCGACTTCGCCGCCCTGTGCGCCGCGATGGGCATGCAGGGCCAGCTGCACGACGCGCACACCAAGCCGCGCGTGATGATCATGGTCTCGAAGATCGGCCATTGCCTGAACGACCTGCTGTTCCGCTACAAGAGCGGGCTGCTGCCGGTGGAGATTCCCGCCATCGTGTCGAACCACATGGAGTTCTACCAGCTGGCGGCCAGCTACAACATTCCGTTCCACCACCTGCCGCTGGCTGCCGGGGCTGACAACGCCGCCAAGCTGGCCCAGGAAGCGCGCGTGCTGGACCTGATGGCCACTCACCAGATCGACCTGGTGGTGCTGGCGCGCTACATGCAGATCCTCTCGCCCGGCCTGTGCGAAGCCATGCGCGGCAAGGCGATCAATATTCACCACTCCTTCCTGCCCAGCTTCAAGGGCGCCAAGCCGTACGCGCAGGCGCACCATCGCGGCGTCAAGCTGATCGGCGCGACCGCGCACTTCGTCACCGGCGACCTGGACGAGGGGCCGATCATCGAGCAGGACGTCGAGCGGGTCGACCATGCGATGGGTGCCGAGACCCTGTCGGCGATCGGGCGCGATGTCGAGTGCGTGGTGCTGGCGCGCGCGGTCAAGTGGTTCGTCGAACGCCGCATCCTGCAAAACGGCGACAAGACCGTCGTCTTCAAATAAACCAATCAAGGCAAAGCACCGATGGCCCTCAAGGCGACAATCTACAAGGCGGAACTCCAGATTGCGGACATGGACCGCAATTACTACCAGACCCATTTGCTGACCCTGGCGCGGCATCCCTCCGAGACCGACGAGCGCGTGATGATCCGCGTGCTGGCTTTCGCCATCCACGCCAGCGAAGCGCTGACCTTCACCAAGGGCCTGTTCGACACCGACGAACCGGACCTGTGGGAAAAAGACCTGACCGGCGCGATCAAGCTGTGGGTCGAAGTCGGCCAGCCCGACGACAAGCGCCTGATGAAGGCCTGCGGGCGCAGCGAGAACGTGGTCGTGTACAGCTACAGCGCCACCAGCCATATCTGGTACAAGCAGCTGGCCAACAAGCTTGAGCGCGCCAAGAACCTGGCGGTGGTGAACATCCCGGCCGAGGCCAGCGCCCAGCTCGCAGCCATGGCCAACCGGAATATGCAGCTGCAATGCACCATTCAGGACGGCCAGATTTATCTCACCGACAGCGTCGATACGGTGCTGATCGAGCGCGAAGAGTTCAAGGGCGTGCGCTGAGCGCCGCGCTTATAATGGCCCCATGATGACAAGTTCGCGGCGCTGGCGTTGGCAGATCTGGATCGCGTGTTTCGCGATCCTGCTGAACGCGCTCGCGCCATCGATCTCGCACGCGCTGGCCGCGCCAACGCCGGCCGGGGCCGACATTTGCAGCAACGGCAAGCTCAAGCCGGCGACGCTGGCACCCATGGCCGATTGCGCGTTCTGCCTGCCGCACGCCGGCAGCGAGCTGCTGGCGCCTCCCGCCGCGCCGGCCGTGCTGGCGCTGGAGGGCCATGCGCTGCGTCCTTATCTGTTCTACCACGCGCCACGCCCTTTGCTGGCGCTGGCGGCAGCTCCCCCGCGCGGACCTCCCGCACTCGTCTGAATCGCTGTTGATCCCTGCCTGTGCGGCCGCCTGCGCCGCGCGGCGTCGTGCCATTCATTCGAGAGTCGTCATGAAACAGTTTGTCTTTGCCCTGATCGCATCTTCCGCGATCGCCACTTCCGCCTGCGCCCAGGTCAGCGTGTCCAATGCCTGGGTGCGCGCCACCGTCCCGGTCCAGAAATCCAGCGGCGCCTTCATGGTGCTGCGCTCCGACCAGGCCGCGCGCCTGGTCGGCGTCAGCTCGCCGGTGGCCGCCAGCGTCGAGCTGCACAAGTCCGCGATGCAGGACGGGACGATGAGCATGGACCACGTCGATGCCATCGACCTGCCGGCCGGGAAGGATGTCAACCTGGCTGGCGGCGGCTACCACGTCATGCTGATCGGCCTGAAGCGCCAGCTGAAGCAGGGCGAGACGGTGCCGCTGACGCTGCAAGTCAAGCGCGGCGCCGCCACCGAGAACGTGACCGTGCAGGCCGCGGTCAAGCCGATCACCTTCAAAGGGGACTGACATGCGGCTTCGCCCAATAGCCATCCTGCTGGCCGGGATGGGCGCGCACGCGCATGGACTGGCCCAGGAGGCCGGGGCGGCGCTGCCGTCGATCGTCATCAACGGCGGGCGTCCCAGTTCGCTGCCGGTGCAGATTCCGACCACGCTGGAGACCATCCGCGCCGACGAACTGGCCAAGCGCATCAACGCCAGCGACAGCGAGGACGCGCTCAAGTACTTCCCCAGCCTGAACGTGCGCAAGCGCTACATCGGCGACCATGACCATGCGGTGCTGTCGAGCCGCGCCTCGGGCAGCGGCAACAGCGCGCGTTCGCTGGTGTACGCCGACGGGATCCTGCTGTCCAACCTGCTCGGCAACGGCGCCACTTTCACGCCGCGCTGGGGCATGGTGTCGCCCGAGGAGATCGAGCGGGTCGATGTCTTGTACGGGCCGTTTTCGGCGGCCTATCCGGGCAACTCGGCCGGCGCCGTGGTCGACTTCCAGACCCGCATGCCGCGCGCGTTCGAAGCCCATCTCAAGCTGGCCGGTTTCAGCCAGCGTTATGCGCCCTACGCCAGCAGCGGGCGCGCCAGCGGCGGCCAGGGCAGCGCTTCGGTCGGCAACCGCGCCGGGGCCTGGTCGTGGTGGGTGGACGCCGGGCGGCTCGATAGCGACAGCCAGCCGATCGGCTTCGCCACGCGCTTGCTGTCGGCGGCGGCCGGGGAGGGTGGCGTGCCGGTGACGGGCGCGGTGGCTGGCGTCAGCCCGGCGGGCAAACCATGGCTGGTGCTGGGCGCGACCGCGCAGGCCCATACCGCGCAGGATCACGCCAAGTTCAAACTGGCCTACGACATCAACCCGGTGCTGCGCGCCAGCTACACGCTCGGCTGGTGGACCAACGACACGCAGCGCGCCGCCAGCTCCTACCTGCGCGACGCCAATGGTGCGCCGGTGGTGTCCGGGGCGGTCAATATCGGCGGGGCGCGCTTCGACTTGCGCGCGGCCGACTTCGCGCCGACCGTGTCCGATTCGACGCACCTGATGCACGGCTTCTCGCTCAAGCAGCACAGCAAGGGCGTGTGGGACTGGGAAGTGGCGGCGACCGCCTACCGCTACCAGCGCGACCAGCTGCGCACGCCCACGGTGGCGGTGGCCAGCATCGACAGCGACGGCGCCGGCCGCGTGACGGACATGGCGGGCAGCGGCTGGCATACCCTGTCGCTCAAGGGTATCTGGCGGCCGAACGGCGCCCACGTGGTCGAGATGGGCTATCAGATTGAGGACGCCAGGCTGCGTTCGGCCATCCTGGCCAGTGGCGACTGGCGCCATGCCGATGGCGGCGCGCCCGTGTCGTCCTTCCGCGGCAGCACGCGCCTGCAAAGCCTGTTCGCGCAGGACGGCTGGCGGGTGGCGCCGCGGCTGAAGGCGACCCTCGGTGCGCGCCTGGAGCGCTGGCAGGCTTTCGATGGCGCGATCGCCAGCGGCGGCGCGGTGCCGCTGGCATTCGGCGAACGCAGCGAAACCAGCTGGTCGCCCAAGACGGCGCTGGCGCTGGAGCTCGATCCGGCCTGGACGCTGAAGGCGTCGGCGGGGCGCGCGGTGCGCAATCCGACCGCGTCGGAACTGTTCCAGGGGCAGATCGTCGACCAGGTCATCATCAACCGCGATCCAAACCTGCGCGCGGAAAAATCGTGGACCGGCGAATTGAGCGCCGAGCATACCTCGCTCGACAGCGTGCTGCGCGCTACCGCGTTTCACGAGTCCACGCGCGACGCGCTGTACTCGCAGCCCCTGACCGCGCTGGTGAACACGGTGCAGAACATCGGACGGGTGCGCACCTCGGGCGTGGAACTGGCCTGGCAGGGTGACCATCTGTTCACGCGCGGCTTGACCGTCAATGCCAGCGCCACCTACGCGCATTCGATCATCGCCGCCAATGCGCTGTATCCGGCCAGCGTGGGCAAGCGCCAGCCGCGTGTGCCGGCCTGGCGGGCCAACCTGCTGGCCGCGTATGCCGCGAACGAGCGCTGGAGCGCGACCCTGGGCGTGCGCTACAGCGGCAAGCAGTTCGGCACGCTCGACAACAGCGACCCGGTCGGCGCGGCCTATACCGGCTTCTCGCGCTACCTGGTGGCAGATGCGCGGCTTCACTACCGCATTAACCGCCAGTGGAGCGGGGCGCTGGGTATCGACAATCTCAATAACGCCAGCTATTGGGCTTTCCACCCTTATCCGGGGCGCACTGCGGTGGCCGAGCTGCGCTTCGACCTGTAGCCGCTAACGGGCCGGCCCCAGGCGGCGCACGCCGCCCGAGCCGGCCAAAGTGCGGCTTACCTTCGGATCGCCGTAGTAGTCGACATCGCCCGAACCGATAATGCTGACGCTGAGCGTGTCGCGCACGTTCAGCACGGCCTCGCCGGATCCCGCCACGTTGACGCTCGCTTCGGCGGCCTTGAGCTGCTCCAGCTTGGCGCTGCCCGACCCGCTGATCGACACCGACAGCTTGCGCGCGTTGCCGCCGGCGGCGGTGATGTCGCCGCTGCCGCCGATCGAGATGGCCAGGGTGCCGGCGTCGGCTGAGCGCAGCATGACCGAGCCGGAGCCGCCGATGTCGACCTGCAGGGCCGGCGCGCGCAGCGCTTGCGCGTCGATCGATCCCGAGCCACCCACATGCAGGCGATCGATGCGGGTCGCCTGTACCACAATGCGGATGGTGGCGTCCTGCAGCACCAGGGCGCGCTTGACCGGCCGGATCTTCAGGGTGCCGTCCTCGACCACGGTGTCGATGCGCGGCAGGATATTGTCGTCGGCTTCGATGGTGACCGAATCGCTGGCGCCCAGGCGCAGCTCTACCTCGCAGGCCAGCATCAGCGACAGGCCGGTGAAGTGGCCCGGTTCGCGCGTCTGCTTCTTGAGCGTGCCGCTGCCCTTGATGCGTTCGCCGCCGAACCAGTCGAGCGGCGAGGCGGTGGCGGGGATGGCGAGGCAGAGCAGGGCGACGCGCAGGGCGGTGCGGCGATGAATGATGGGCATGGCAGTCTCCTTGAAATGCATTGTGCTGTTCGCATGGTAGGCAGCCGCGCCACTGCGTGCGCGCGCTTTGCGACAGACTGCACGGCCGGGCCGCCAGACTGCAGCTGGCGCGGGTGAGGGTATGATGTGCCCCTTTGTATGCATCTCATTGGAATCTCATGCTATTCATCACCATCAAACAGGGCAAGGAAAAGAGCTTGCTGGCGCGCGATCCGTGGATTTACGCCTCCGCCGTCGAGCGCGTCGACGGCCGCCCGAACGAAAAGAACAAGCCTGGTGCGACCGCCGTGATCCAGTCCTCGTCCAAGCAGTTCCTGGCGCGCGCGGCCTACAACGCCAAGTCCCAGCTGTGCGCGCGGGTCTGGAGTTTCGATGAGAACGAGCCGGTCGACCATGCGCTGATGAAGCGCCGCGTCAAGGCCGCGCTGGCGGCCAGCGCGCAAGCCGCGGCCAAGGCCAGGCCGGACCAGGTGGTGCGGCGCATTAACGCCGAGGCCGACAAGCTGCCCGGCCTGATCGTCGAGTCCTTCGGCGGCAAGAACGGTTACCTGATCTGCGAATTCCAGGCCGCCGGGGTGGATGCGTGGAAGGTGCCGATCGTCCAGGCGCTGCTGGCCGAAACCGGCTGCCCCAACGTCTACGAGCGTTCCGACGAGCTGGTGCGCAAGGGCGAGGGCTTGCCGGTGGTGTCGGGCGCTTTGGCCGGGGATGAGCCGCCGGACGCGGTCACCGTCACCGAGCAGGGCGTGAAATACTCGCTCGACTTGAAAACCGGCAGCAAATACCTGTTCCGCTGAGCTCGACGTATCTTCTGCGCAACTAATATTACCGTTCGGTGATAGCCGCCTTATAATGAGGCGCACTATTTTCTTTCGACAAAACAGAGACCGCGCCAGATGGAAAACCACCAGTCCTCGCAAATCCGCACGTTAACGTATGTCGAAAACGAGGACCATCCGGTGTTCGGTACGCTGGTCGAGCAGATCCTGCATTTGCTGAACTCGAAGCTGATGTTCAGCGACATCATCATCCACCAGAACAGTCCGCTGATGCTGCGCCAGCCGAAGGGCCTGGTGGCGGTGACGGATTCGCCCATTACCAAGGAAGAGCTGGAAGAATTCTTCGAGGTGATCGAGCCGAACTGGTCGGCGCGCATCCGCGACCGCGCCTTCGACCGCTCGATCGACCTGCACACCGCGCGCATCCGCGCCAACTGTTTTAGTTTCCAGGGCAAGAAGCGGCTGGGCTGCGTGGTGCGGCGCTTTCCCAAGCAACCGCTGCCGCTGGCCACGCTGGGGCTGCGCGCGGCCGAGCAGGATTTCGCCAAGCTCACCAGCGGGCTGGTGCTGATCATCGGCGACACCTGCCAGGGCAAGTCGACCACGATTGCCTCGATGCTCGACGAGATCAACAAGACCCGCTCGGGCCACATCATCACGATCGAGGATCCGGTCGAGACTCTGATCCCCCAGCGCAAATGCATCATCACCCAGCGCGAAGTGGGTTTCGATGGCGACGTCGAGAGCTACTACCTGGGCGCGCTCGACGCGCTGCGCGAGCGCCCGGATGTGATCGTGATCGGCGAGATCCGCGATGCGCAGACGGCGCAGGAAGCACTGGCGCTGGCCGAATCGGGACCGCTGGTGCTGGCTTCGCTGCACGCGCGTTCGACCGAGCTCGGTTTGCAGAAGATGGCGCGCTTGCTGGGCAATAGCGAAGCGCAGTCGCAGGCCTTGGCCAA
>CAMLHI010000079.1 GCA_946479705.1 uncultured Oxalobacteraceae bacterium | reverse complement strand
CGCTGGCGCGGATGGTGTCGATGGTGTGGCGGCCCAGCAGCTTGAGCTTGGCGCCGTCGAGCGTGGCGGTGAGCGCAGGCGCGTCGGCGGGACCGGTCAGGCTGCCGTTGCCGCGCAGGGCGCCGCTGAAGTCGGGACCGAGCGCCTGCAGCTGGGGCGCGTCGATGCGCCAGTCGAGGCGGTCGGCGCGCAGGCCGTAGCCGCCCTTGGCTGCGATCAGGTTGGGGCCGACGTGCAGGTCGACGTCGGCGTCGGCCACGTGCTGCTGGTCGGCGCGCAGATTGGCGTGGCCCCACAGCGGAGCGTTCGACAGGGTCGATGGCGCCAGCGCGAGCTTGACGGCGCCGCTCCAGGTGCCGCTGCCGGCGCGTCCGTCGATGTCGAAATCGCCGTTGATGTCGCCGGCCATGGGCGAACCGAAGGCGGCGGGGTTGAGCGCGCGCGCCGTGCCGCTGGCCTTGAGGTCGACGGCGTGGCTGGCGCCCAGCGCCGCTTCGCCGCTCACGTGCAGGGCGCCCTTGTTGGCCGCGCGCGCGGCCTTGGCCCAGCCCAGTCCCTTGGCGTCGGCCACGAAGGTGGTGCGCGGCTGCGCCATGCTGCCGCTGACGACGCCGCTGGCTGTCACGCTGCCGTACAGGTCGGGGCGGGCCAGCGCGAGCTCGTTGCCGTCCACCTGCCACAGCAGGCGTTCGCCGGGCAGGCCGAAGGCGCCGTGCATGTCGAGGCGGTTCTTGCCGAGGGCGAGCTTGGCCACCAGCTTGCTGACGTGTTTGGCGTCGGCGTTCAGGCTGCCCTTGCCGGACAGGGGCTGATTGAACAGGCGGCTTGGCTGGAGCGCGACGTCGGCGGCCACGCGCCAGCTCGGCAGCAGGGCGCCGCTGGCGTCGATGCTGGCATTCAGGTCGGCGGCGGGAAAGTCGCCGAAATCGGCCGGGTTGAATTTGCTGGCGCTGGCCGTGAGCTTGAAGGGCTTGTCCTTGTCCAGCCCGAGCATGCCGGCCATGCGCACGCTGCTGCCGCCGGCGGCGAGGCGGGCCTGCTGCACTTCGATGACGCTGGACGCCAGGGTGGCGCGGGCGTCCAGCCGCATGCCCTTGTCGGCCAGCTTCACGTCCAGCGTCTGCACCTGATGGTCGTTCACGATGCGCACGTCGCCGGCGATGCTGGTGGCTTTCATGCTGCTGTAGAGCTGGTGCAGGTCGAGCCGGTCGGTGTGCAGCGCGAAGCTGGCCATGCCGATGCCCTTGGGCGCGCGTTCGACGCTGCCGCTGCCGGTGAACTTGCCGGCCGCGCCCAGGTCGGCCAGGACGTCGGCGATGCGCAGCGCGTCGAGCGTGCCGTCCAGGCGTCCGCGCAGGGTGCGCAGCGGCAGGCGCTGCTTGTCGACCGGTCCCAGTTCGCCCTGATTGGCAATGGCCACCTGGCCTGCCAGGGTACGGTCGGGACGGATGGCGGCATCGATGTCGATCGACAGGTCGGCCGTGGGCAGGGCCGGATTGAAGATGTCCGGATCGATGTTCCTGGCGTGGATGGCCAGCGCCTGCAGCGGGATCGGGGCGAACGGGGATACCGTCAGCCTGGCCTGGCCGAGCGCCTTGCCGGCGCTGCCGTCGGCGTTGACGATGGTGGTGAGCAGGTCGCCGTCGGCGTGCAGGTTCAGGCGCGCGGGCGGCGCGCCGGCGGTGGCGCTCAGGCTGGCGTCGAGCTGGAGCTTGAACGGCTTGGCGGTCTGGATGCTGCCGGCGGCGCGCGCCAGCCCCCACGGTGTGGCGGCGCTGCCGTCGTCGAGCACCCAGCTGCGTTTGTCGCTGCGCAGCTTGAAGCGCACGTCGGCGATCTGGGTGGGCGCGGCGGCGCCGGGCTGGGTCGTGATCAGTTTGGCGATGCGCGCGTCGGCGATCGACAGGGTGAACGGCGGCGCCAGCGAGGCGGGCATCCTGGCCGGTTCGCTTTCCTTGAGCGTGTCCATGCGCAGCTGGGCCACATGCAGCTGGCTGATGGCGATGCCCTTGGAGAGGTACTGCCAGGGCGACCAGTCGATATCGATATTGTCGGCGGTGACCAGCTGCTCGGGCGTGCGGTAGAGCGCGTGCTTGATGTGCATGGCGCCATACAGCGAGCCGCTCACGCCGCTGACGACGATCTTGCCGCCGCTGGCCGCGGCGACCTTTTCCACGATGGTTTGCAGGGTGGTTTCGCGGCCCAGGTACCAGTAGGCCGCGCCCAGCATGGCGCCGGTGACGGCCACGCCGATGGCCACGCGCTGGGGCCAGCGGCGCGGACGCGGTGCCGGAACCTGAGCTGGGGCTGGAGTGTCGTCGCTGCGCATCAGAAGGTGAAGCCCAGTGAGAAGTGCAGGTGGAAGCGCTTGACCGCCTGGCCGTACGCCACGTCGACGTTGATCGGGCCGACCGGACTGCGCCAGCGCGCGCCCACGCCGTAGCCCGACTTGGGTTTCAGCTCGCTGAGTTTGTCGGCCGCGTTGCCGGCGTCGTAGAAGAAGGCCACGCCCCAGGGTGGCTTGAACCAGTACTGGTATTCGGCGCTGCCGGTGAGCAGGTAGCGCCCGCCGACGATGGCGTCGCCCTGGCGCACGCCGAGCTGCTGGTAGCCGTAGCCGCGCACCGACTGGTCGCCGCCGGCGCGGAACAGGAAGGTGCTGGGCACGCCATCCTTTTGGCTCGAGGCCAGCGCGCCGGCTTCGCCGCGCAGGATCAGGGTGCCCTGCGGTCCGAGCGGGCGGTAGTTGACGAAGCGGGTGCTGGCGCGCAGGAAGCGCTGGTCGGTCAGCAGCGGCAGCACGGCGCCGCCGATCTGCCAGTTCAGCACATAGCCCTTGGTCGGCTGCAGCAGGTTGTCGAGCGCGCGCCTGGTGACGCTGTAAGTGAGCGGCACGCTCTGGCTGCGCGTTCCGGCCAGCGGCTGGCCGGCCACCGAGCGCTGCTCGCTCAGGTATTCGAGCGAGAGGCTGCGTTCCAGGCGCGGGCTGCCCCAGGCGCGGCGCGCGGCCAGGGTGGCCACGGCCAGGGTTTCGCCCTGCACGTCGGTGCGCTCGAAGCCGGCGCCGAAGCTGTCGTTGTAGCCTTTGGGCGTGGTGGGGAAGTAGAAGTCGGCGCGCGCGGCCTGGCGCTTCGATTCCATGATGATGTTGCTCTTCAGGCGCAGGCCCCACACGCTCAGGTCGTCGTAGCTGACCTGGGCGCGCGTGCCGGTGTTGGTGGAGTAGCCGACACCGGCCGAGACATTCTTTTGCTTGTTCTCGGTGACGTGCACCAGCACCGGCAAAACCTGCGGATTGGCCAGCGGCGCCTTCGGCTGGGCCGGGGCGGCCTGGTCGATATTGTCGATCTCTTCGCTCAGCGAGGCGCCCATGTCGGCCGCCACTTCCACGCCGCTGAAGTAGCCGGTATCCTGCAGGCGCGCCTGGAATGATTGCAGGGCCGCTTCGTTGTATTCATCGCCGGGCTTGATGTCGTTGAGGTTGCGGATGATGGCCGGCGAGTAGCGTTTCAAGCCTTCGATGCGCAGTTCGCCGAAGCGCGCCTCGGGGCCGCTGTCGAGCACCACGCGCAGCAGGGCGCGGCGCACGTCGGGGTCGACCACGGCCTGGTGTTCGGTGATCTGGGCGCGCGGGTAGCGCCGCTGCATGACCTGGCGCAGCAGCTTGCGCTTGGCCGCTTCCCAGTCGGCCATGCGGAAGCGCCGCCCGACCGGCAGATCCCAGCGGCTGCGCAGTTCGGCCGCGTCGAAGGGGCGCGCGGCCGGATCGAGCGGCTCGAAGCCGGTCAGCACCAGGTCGACGTCGCCGACGATCACCGGTTCGCCGGCATCGACGATGATGCGCGCCACCGGCACCGTGCCGCTGGTATCGAGCCCGGCGCTCACGCGCGGCGAGTAGTAGCCTTCGGTGGCGATCAGGGTCTTGGCCTGTTCCGGCGCGGCCTTGACGAGGCGCTGCAGCTGTTCCAGGTCCAGGCGCGGGTTGCCACGCCAGCGCATCAGGTCGAGGTTATTTTCCAGCAGGTCGTCGAGCGGACGCGGGGCGTCGATGCGCACGGTGTAGGCCACCGGCTGGGCCAGCGCGGCGCCGGCGTCCAGCAGGGCGCACACGGTGACGGCGATCTGTGCCAAAATTCGAGGACGTCGGGACGCCCTTGCGCGGTGCTCGGAAACTGCGGAAGACATGTCGCTCCAGGGAAGATGATGCTGCCGGCATCTTACTCGAACGGCAAGATCGATGGCGAACGCTTAACCCTTTTTTGATCGGCAAGACGATGCAGCAAACAGACAGCGCCCTGGTGCTTTTCAGCGGCGGCCAGGATTCCACCACCTGCCTGGCGTGGGCGCTGCAGCGCTACGCCCGGGTCGAGACGATCGGCTTCGACTACGGCCAGCGCCATGCGGTCGAACTGGCAGTGCGCCCGGCCGTGCTGGCTGGCGTGCGCGCGCTCTCGCCCGCTTGGGATGCGCGCCTGGGCGAAGATCACCTGGTCGACCTGTCCTTGATCGGCAAGATTTCCGATACGGCGCTCACCAGTAACGTGGCCATCGCCATGCAGGAAAACGGCTTGCCGAATACCTTCGTCCCCGGGCGCAACCTGCTGTTCATGACGGTGGCGGCCACGCTGGCTTACCGGCGCGGGCTCAATGTGCTGGTGGGCGGCATGTGCGAGACGGATTTTTCCGGCTATCCGGACTGCCGCGACGACACCATGAAGGCGTTGCAGGTGGCGCTCAACCTGGGCATGGCCACGCGCCTGAAACTGGAAACGCCGCTGATGTGGATCGACAAGCGCCAGACCTGGGAGCTGGCCGGGCGGGCCGGCGGGGCGGCGCTGGTGGACCTGATCCGTACGGGCACGCATACCTGCTACCTGGGCGAGCGCGGCGCGCTGCACGACTGGGGCTATGGCTGCGGCAGCTGTCCGGCCTGCGAGCTGCGCGCGCGCGGCTACCGGGAGTACCTGGCGCACAAGGGGCAGGCGTAAAGGAGTCGGCGCGCATAACATTGCTTTAAGGGAATTTCAGCCTTGACACCCTTGTCAAGGCGGATTCGCGACGAGGTGTGGGATAATTGCACTATGGCAATTATCCCTTTTGTGAGAAGATTGCCCGATTCGCCCATCGGGCATATTTCACGATCTGTGCCGCACCATGCGTCTTGCCCTGTTGACCGATTTGCATGCCAACCGCGAAGCGCTGAGCGCTTGCCTGGCCCACGCCGGCCAGCATGGCGCCGACCGGTATGCGTTTACCGGCGACTTTGTCGGCTACGGGGCCGATCCGGCCTGGGTGGTCGAGACCGTGATGGCGCACGTGGCGCGCGGCGCGATCGCGGTCCAGGGCAATCACGACTTGTCGGTGACCGGGCCGGAGCGAGCCGGGGCCGGAGGGAGTATGCATGCCGAGGCGCGCGAAGTGATCGCCTGGACCCGCAAGCAACTGACGCCCGCGCAACTGGAATTCCTGGCCGGGCTGCCGCTCACGCGCGAGCTGGGCAATATGCTGTTCGTGCACGCCAGCGCGCACGAGCCGGCCAAGTGGGAATACGTCAAGGGCATCGAGCAGGCCGAGCGCAGCCTGCGCGCGACCCCTAGCCGGATGGTGTTTTCCGGCCATGTGCACGCGCCGGCGCTGTACCGGCGCGCCGACGATGGCCGCATGGGCGCGCATACGCCGGCCGAAGCGCCGGTGCCGATCCGCCCCCAGCATCAATACCTGGTCATTCCCGGCGCGGTGGGCCAGCCGCGCGACGGCAACAGCGCCGCATGCTACGCCATGTATGACGACCATACCCGTCTGCTGCAGTATTTTCGGGTGCCGTACGACCATGGCGCGGCGGCGCGCAGGGTGATCGCGGCCGGCTTGCCGATCGTGTTCGCGATGCGCCTGGTCGAAGGCATCTGATTTACGTGCTGTGTCCGGCGCGCCGGCGGTTGCGCCTGGCCAGCAGCCAGATGATGCCGATCGGAATCAGCAGCGGCAGCAGCAAGGGCGTGAGCGAGAGCAGCACCACCGCCAGCGCCACGCACAGCAGGCACACCACCGCCACCCCGACCCCGGCAAACAGCATCGCCAGCACAGCCGCCGCCAGCAGCATGACGGCGCCGGCGATGACGATGCCGCCGCCCGCCGCCAGGGCGCCGATGAAGGCGCCGGCCGGTCCTCCCAGATCGTCGCCGTCGAACAGGATCCGCGGCTCGGCACCGTGGGTCAGGGCGCCGGCCACCGACATGGCGGCCAGGATCAGCAGGAGGGACAGGGCGACTCTTTTCATGACAGGCCTCGCGGAAAAAAAAGAAACGTGGGTTGGGATGGATGTACTGTAGTGCGAGGCCGGCGCGCCGGCACTGCCCTTGCGACGAATGGCGGCGGCGGCGCGACCAGCGGGACCAGTCGGCGACGAGCGGGCGGGGCCGGCCTTGAAAATATGCATGGCCTGCCTATACTGAATGCCTGTATTACAGGAGGGCAGCATGCAGGAGACACCACGCGGGATGCGCGCGGAACGCAGCGGCGGGCCGCACAATGGGCCGTCGGCACCGCCAACGATCCCCCCAATTATCATCAATCCGTATAGTTACCAGACCCCCGCGCCGGCGATCGACCCGCGCGTGCCGCCGGACGCGCCGCCGCTGATCCCTCCTCGGCACAGCGATATCCGGCTGGCCTGGCGCGGCTAACGGACGGGCGCGGGCGGCGCTTTTGGTCTATCATGCAGGCCCCGGCCGCACGGCCGCCGACCTGAAGACCGCACCATGAATGACGACGCCACCGAATTTCAAGCCGCTGAAGACGCCCTGATCCAGGAACCGCGCGTGTGGCAGGGCAATGGCTGGACCGCCCGGGTCATCAAGAACGAGGACGACGAAGGCTGGGCGGTGGCCATGATCAAGGATGGCGAACCGGAACCGGCGCTGGTGGGTCCGTGGACCATGGGCCGCGACAAGAAAAACCCGAAGCCGCTCGACACCGCGGCCTTCCACACGCTGGTCAAGACCGCTTCCGAGGTGATCCGCCGCCACGAGCAGCAGCGCCATGCCATGCTGCACAAGAGTACGGTCGTGACGAGCGCCCAGGGTGAACTCAAGATCACCCTCGACATCGTGCCCGACGATGAACACCCCTACGCCTTGCTGAGCGCCATCGACGAGATGGGCGAGCGCATTGCCCAGGTGCGGGTGGCGGCCAGCTACAAGCTGACGCCATCCGGCGCGGCCGACTGGGCCGAAGGCGGTTTTCGCGCCCCGCGCTTCGAGGGCTGATCCAGTTCAGCCGGCCTCGGCCGGCGGATAGCGTTTCTGGCAGCGCTCGCAGAAAAAACTGCGCCGATTGCCGCGGCCCAGATGGGCTTTCTTGAACGGAATCTGGCAGCGCGGACAGACGCGCTTGGTGTGCGCCAGCCAGTGCTGCTTGAGCACATACTGTTTCTTCCATTCCAAAAATTCGACACTGTCGACACGCGCCTGCTCGACCAGGGCGCGCAGCTTGGGCGCGGGCAGGGCGCCGATGGTCGAGAGCGGATGCAGGCGGATGCGGAACAGCACTTCGTTCTTGATGATGTTGCCGACACCGGAAAAGATGTGCTGGTCGAGCAGTGCGTCGCAAGCCAGCAGCTCGGGCTGGGCGCGCAGCTTCTTGCGTGCCTTGGCGGCATCCCGGCTGGGTGACATGACATCGGCGCTCCAGTCGTACACCTCGTCGAGCTTGCCATCGACCGGCTTGATCGAGCAGCCGTAGAAATTAAGCTCGCCGCCGTCGGCAAAGCCCAGCGACAGGCGCGGTGCGCGCTCCTTGCGCTCATCGATGCGGTAACTGCCGAACAGCATGAAGTGGATGCGCAGGGCCATGTTTGGCAATTCGATCAGGAAGTGCTTGTTCGCGGACTAACATTTCGATACAAACGGCCCCACCTTGCACGACATCCGTAGCCCGGGTTTGGGCGTATATTGGTCGACGCACGGGCAGCGTCCCGCTGCATGGCTTCACTGCGAAAGGAGCTCATCATGCGTC
>CAMLHI010000078.1 GCA_946479705.1 uncultured Oxalobacteraceae bacterium | reverse complement strand
GGCGCTTCCTTATTTGGCATTGCTGGCCACTTTGGCGGGGGCGGGCGCGACGACGCGCACCAGGTCGCCGTCGTTGAGGAAGCCGGCGCCGCTGACGACCACCTGGCTTTCCGGCGTCAGGCCGCCCAGCACTTCGATGCGGTCGGCCAGGCGGCGGCCCGGCTGCACCTTCAACTGGCTCACGCGCGAATCCGGATTGACGCGGAAGACGTAGCTGAAGCCGTCGCGCACGGCGATGGCCTGCTGCGGCACCGTCATGGCCGAGGAGGTGCCGAGCTGGAACTGGCCGCTGGCGAACATGCCCTGCTTGAACGGCGCGTTGACCGAGGTGCTGGGCGGCAGGTCCACGTACACCAGCGCGGAGCGGGTCTGCGGGTCGATGGTGGGGGCGATCATGCGCACCTTGCCGGTCAGTTCGCTGCCGTTGGCGGCGGTGACGGTGGCCAGGGTGCCGCGCTGGATACGCGACAGTTCGCTCGCGGTGACTTCGGCGCGCCACTCGAGCCGGCCCTGGCGGATCATGCGGAACAGTTCCGTGCCCGAGCCGACCACCGAGCCGACCGTGGCGCTGCGCGCCGAGATCACGCCGCTGTCGGGTGCCACCACGCGGGTGTATTTCAGGCGCAGCTTCTGCGACGCCAGTGCCGCTTTGGCCGAGGCGATGCGCGCGTTGGCGGTGGCTTCGGCGGTCACGTACTGGCTGATCTGCTGGGCCGACAGGGCGCCGCTGCTGGTCAGGGTACGCGCGCGCCGTGCATTGGCGGTGGCGTCGCCCGCATTGGCCTGGGCTTCGGCCAGCGCGGCTTCGGCCTGGGCCACGTCGGCGTTGATGGTATCGGGCGAGAATACCGCCAGCACATCGCCCTTCTTGACGACGTCGCCGACGTTGACCCGTACTTCGGTCAGGCGCAGGCCGGCCAGTTCGCTGCCGATCACCGCTTCCTGCCAGGCCGCCACGTTGCCGTTGGCGGCCAGCTTGATCGGCAGGCTGGCCGCGCTCGGACGGGTGGTGGTGACCGTCAGCGCCGGCTTGACGGTGGCCTTGTCCTTGTCGTCGGCGGCGTTCGAATGCGGTGCGGCGACCAGCAGGGCGGCGGCGCCGATGGCGAGGGCGCCGATGACCAGCGCGGTGACGGGGTTGAGTTTGAATTTTTTCATGATGGTCGGGGAGAGTGTCGGTTCGGTGGCGGTCATTGGGCGGTACCGGTCCAGCCGCCGCCGGCGGCGCGGTACAGCGCCACCCAGGCGCTGCTGCGTTCGCGCTGGAGCGAGACGACGGCGTTTTCGGCGGCCAGCAGGGTGCGGCGCGCGTCTTCCAGTTCGAGCAGGCTGCCGAAGCCGTTCTTGTAGCGGTCTTCGGCGGCGCGGAACGAGGCGCGGTAGCCGTCGAGCGCGGTCTGGGCATCGCCGGCGCGCCCGGCGCTGCTGTCCAGGTTGACCAGGGCCTGCTCGACTTCGCGCACGGCCTGGCGCACCTTGGCGCGGTAGGCCGCCACGGCGCTGTCGTAGCGCGCTTCGGCCGCGTCCACATTGGCGCGGCGCCGTCCGGCGTCGAAAATCGGTACGCTCAAGGCGAGCGGACCGATGGTCCAGGCGTCCAGCTGGGTGTTCTCGCCGCCGCTGCGGAAGTTGGCCACGCCCACCTGGCCCGACAGGCCAAGGCGCGGATAGCGCTGCGCCTTGGCGCTGCCGATGTCGTAGCTGGCCGCGGCCACCTCGCGTTCGGCGCTGAACACGTCCGGGCGCTGGGCCAGTACCTGGGCCGGCAGCGCGCCGATGCTCACGGCCGGCGCGGGCACCGGCTGGGCGGCGGCCAGACGCGCGCGCAGCCCGGCTTCGTCCAGCGCGCTCAGTTCGACCAGCGCTTTCACGTCCAGGTCGCACTGGGCGCGCTGGGCGGTAAGGCGGCTGTTGCCTTCGGCTGCCGAGGCGCGCGCGAGGGCTGCCGTGGCGGGCGCCTGGAAGCCGGCGTCGGCCGCCAGCTGGGTGATGCGCGCGGTGTCGGCGCGCGATGCGGCATCCTGTTTGGCCACCGCCAGCAGCTGCTCGCAGGCGCGCAGGCTGTAATACTGGTTGGCCACTTCGGCGGCGATGGCCACGCGCGCGTCGTGCCAGTTGGCGCTGGTGCCGGCCAGGCGCTCCTGGGCCGCGTTGCGGGCCGCGCGGCCGCCGCCGAACAGGTCGATTTCCCAGGCGGTCTGGACACCGGCCAGCGAGGTGGTGCCGCCCGGCTGTTCGCTTTGCTGGCTGGCGCGGGTGACGCTGGCGACGCCGTCCAGGGTCGGCAGCAGGGCCGCGCCGGCCGCCACGCGCTCGGCGCGCGATTGGGCCAGGCGCGCACGCGCCGCCGCCACCGTCGGGCTGGCCGCCTGGGCCGCCTCGACCAGTTGCAGCAGTAGCGGGTCGCCCTGCTGGCGCCACCACTGGCTCAAGTCGGTCAGGCTGCCGTTGTGCGGCAGCGGGGCTTGCCAGGCGGTGGGCGGGGCGGCGGCCACCTGGGTGGGCGGCGTGCTGACGCAGCCGGCCAGCGCCAGCGCCACGGCAAGGGCCATGATCGTGCGGAGGTTCGTCATGCTTTCTTCTTTCTCGACAGGGGTTTGCTGGGAGTGCTTGGCGTGCTGCGGGCCTGCTCGGCGTCGATCATCGCTTCGGCGTAGTCGACCATTCGCTCGATCCAGGTGTCGATGGCTTCCTCGCTGCTCAGTAGCGCCGGACTGACCTTGTCGACCACCTCGCGCGTGACCATCAGCTGGATGGCCTGGCCGACCACGCAGAAAGCCAGGCGCTCGATGTCCAGGTTGGGCGCGGCCAGGCCCATGCGGCGCGCCAGCATGGTGGTCAGGGCCGCGTGGGCGGGGCGGATGCCGGTGTCGATTTCCTCGTGCCACACGCCGGTCGGCTCCAGCACCTCGCGGTACCACAGCCGCAGCGACAGGCGCGCAATGTCGCCGCGCTTGAACGGGTCCATCAGGGACGCATAGAAGTCCTTGAGCGCGGGGCGCAGCGGCGCCTCGGGATCGCTGAAGAAGGTCTTGCGCTCGCGGTGATGGGGCGCTTCGGTGAAGGCGGCCCGGTACAGGCCGGCCTTGTCGCCGAAGTAGTAGCTGATCGAGGCGATGTTGGTGCCGGCCGCCAGCGCAATCTCGCGGGTGGAGGTCTTGGCGAAGCCTTGTTCGGCGAACAGGCGCATGGCCGCGTGCAGCAGCCGCTCGCGCGACTTTTCCCCATCGGAGCGGGTGCGGCGGATGTCCTCGGCGGGTGGGGTGAGTTTCGTCATGGGATGTAATTAAAACATAACTTTTAAACGATTGATATAACTAAATCGACTGATTGAACTCTGCAGTTCGCGCGCCGCCGGCGCCGACACATTTTGTTACTGAGCCGGCCTGGGCGGACATAGACAAGCAATGCCGATCGGTGATAAAGAGTAAACATTCACGGAGATCATCATGACCTTGCGCTCACTCGTCAGCTGTTCGCTGCTGCTGCTGCTGCTCGCCCAGGCCGCCGGCGCGGCCGGCCTCACTGCCGAGCAGCAGGCGGCCCACGTGCTCAACCGCCTCGCCTACGGCCCCAAGCCGGGCGACATCGACCGGGTCGCCCAGATGGGCGTGCAGCGCTGGATCGCCGCCCAGCTCGATCCGACCACGATCGATTACCCGCCGGCGCTGGCCGAGCGCCTGCTCCAGCTCGACGCGCCGCACCGCAGCGCGGGCGCAGCCATGGCCGAGTTCGTCGAACTGCGCAAGGAAAAGCGCGACGAGGACGAGGCCGTGCGCAAGAGCCGCCGCGAGCGCCAGGCCGCCATCGCGCGCGAAGTGGCCGAAGCGCGCCTGCTGCGCGCCATCGACAGTCCGCGCCAGCTGGAAGAAGTCATGGTCGACTTCTGGTTCAACCATTTCAATGTGTTTTCCGGCAAGGGCAGCACGCGCGCGACCCTGGCCAGCTATGAACGCGACGCCATCCGGCCCAATGTGTTCGGCAATTTCCGCACCCTGCTGGGCGCCACCGCCAAACACCCGGCCATGCTGTATTACCTCGACAATGTGGTGTCGAGTGCACCCGGGATGGAAGGGCTGAAGCAGAAGCGCCGCGGCCTGAACGAGAACTACGCGCGCGAGCTGATGGAGCTGCACACGCTCGGGGTCGACGGCGGCTACACGCAAAAGGACGTCACCGAACTGGCGCGCATGCTGACCGGCTGGACCTTCGACCAGAAGGCCCTGATCGAGCAAAACCAGACCTTCCGTTTCGATGCGCACCGGCACGACCACGGCAGCAAGGTCTGGCTGGGCCGGACCGTGGACGACCAGGGCCAGCTCGAAGGCGAAATGGCGCTCGACGTGCTGGCCGTCCATCCCGCAACGGCGCGCTACATCAGCTACAAGCTGGCCCAGTACTTCGTGCAGGACGTGCCGCCGCCGGCGCTGGTTCAGCGCATGGCGCGCGTGTGGCTCGATACCGGGGGCGAAATCCGCCCGGTGCTGCGCACCCTGTTTACCAGCGAAGAATTCATGGCCCCGGCCGCGCTGGGCGCCAAGTTCAAGACCCCGTACCAGTTCGTGGTCTCGGCCGCGCGCGCCAGCGGCGCTCCGGTGAGCAACATCGCCCCGCTACTGGGTGCGATGAACCAGCTGGGCATGCCGCTGTACGGCTGCCAGACCCCGGACGGTTATAAGAACGCCCAGGACGCCTGGCTCAATCCCGATGCGCTGAGCCGGCGCATTACTTTCGCCACCAGCCTGGCGGGTGGACGCCTGCCGATCGCCGCCACCCCGGCGGCGCTGGCGTCGGCCGCGCCGTCCAAGCCGGCCGCGCTCGATCCGCAGCAGCTCAGCGCCACACTGGGCACGGCCATGTCGCCGCGCACGCTGGCGCTGGTGGCCGCCCATCCAGAATCACTGCGCGCGGCCATGCTGCTGGGCAGTCCCGATTTCATGCAGCGCTAGGAGGCCCTCATGCAACGTCGCCAATTCCTCACCAGCGCCAGCCTGGGCGCGAGCCTGCTGCTGCCCGTGGGACGCAGCGCCTGGGCCGCCACCGCCGACAGTCCCACCCGCCAGAAACTGGTGGTGGTGATGCTGCGCGGCGCCGTCGACGGCCTGAACGCGGTCGCGCCGGTGGGCGACGCCAATTACCTGCTGCTGCGCCCCACCATCGGCCTGTCCGCGCCCGGCAGCGAAGGCGGCGCGCTCGACCTGGACGGCTACTTCGCCCTGCACCCGGCGCTGGCGCCGCTGCTGCCGCTGTGGCAGCAAAAGAAGCTGGCCTTCGTGCATGCCAGCGGTTCGCCCGATCCGACCCGCTCCCACTTCGACGCCCAGGACTATATGGAATCGGCCACGCCGGGTGTGAAGACCACGCCGGACGGCTGGCTCAACCGGCTGGTGGGGGCCTTGCCCGGCGCCGCCTCGCCCAGCCGCGCGCTCAGCATCGGCCCGGTAATGCCGCGCATCCTGGCCGGCAGCACGGCGGCCATGAACCTGCCCAATGCCGCCGCCGCCACCCGCGCCGACTTGCTCGACCGGCCCGCCATCGGCGCCGCCTTCGACCAGCTGTATGCCGGCCACGAACGCTTCGGGCGGGTCTACCAGGACGGCCGCAGCGCCCACAAGGAAGTGATGGCGGCCTCGATGAACCATGCGATGGGCGAGATGCAGGCGGCCGACAACGGCGCGCCGCTGCCCAACGGCTTCCCGGACGACGCCGCGCGGCTGGCCCAGCTGATGCGCAATAACCAGAATATCCAGGTGGCCTTCGTGGCGCTGGGCGGCTGGGACACCCACGCCAACCAGGGCGCCGGCACCGGCCAGCTGGCCAACCGGCTGGCGCCGCTCGGCCTCGGGCTGGCCACCCTGGCCCAGCGCCTGGGGCCGCTGTTCGACGATACCACGGTGGTCGTGATGTCCGAATTCGGCCGTACCGCGCGCGAGAACGGCAACGGCGGCACCGACCACGGCCACGGCAACGCCATGTGGCTGCTGGGCGGGAAGGTCGCCGGCGGCAAGGTCTATGGCGACTGGCAGGGAGTGGGGGAGGGGGCGCTCAACGAAGGGCGCGACTTGCCGGTGACGACCGACTTCCGTGCCGTGCTGGCCCAGGTGGCCGAGCGCCATCTGCGCCTGCCGGACCGCACCCTGGCCAGGCTGTTCCCGGCCATGCCGGCGCGCCATGCCGGTTTCCAACTGTTGCGCGTTTGAACAAAAAGATTCCCGAAAAACTCAAATATAGTAGTTCTACTCTATTGCAGTGCAACATAGAACTCGGTATATTAGGAACTGTCTCCTCCAATTCTTCTCCGAAGATTGGATTACCGCCCGCACCGCAAGGTCGCGGGCGTTTTTTTTATCTTTTTGCTCATGCAGCAAAACATTTTGATAACTTTGGCCGAAGGCTTAGGCGTGGCCGCGCTCGGGCAGGGTCAGGGTGAAGGTGCTGCCCTTGCCCAGGTCGCTGGCCAGGGACAGGCGCCCGCCCAGTAGCGTGGCCAGGTTCTGGCACAGGTACAAGCCCAGGCCGGCGCCTTCCACATGGCGGGTCGAGGTCGAATCGAGCTGCGAGAAGGCCTGGAACAGCTTGGTCTGGTCTTCGGCGCGGATGCCGGCGCCGCTGTCGGTCACGCTGAACTCGGTCAGCAGCTGGCCATCGTCGATGCGCTGGCCCAGCGCCACCCGCACGGTGCCCTGCTCGGTGAACTTGATGGCATTGTTGACCAGGTTGATGACGATCTGGGTCAGCGCGCGCCGGTCCGAATCGATCACGATCGGTTCGGGCGGCAAGTCCAGGGTCAGCGCCAGGCCGCGCTGCACCGCCAGCGGGCGCAGGGAATCGGCGGTCTGCGCCAGCAGGTCCTGGCACTGCACCCGTTCCAGCGCCAGGGTCACTTTGCCGGCCTCGATTTTGGCCACGTCCAGGATGTCGTTGATCAGCGAGAGCAGGTGGCGCGCGCTCGAGCGGATGGTGGTGAGCTGCTTGTCCTGGTCCGGCGTGAGCGGGCCGGGCAGCTTCATCAGCAGCGCCCCGGTAAAGCCGATGATGGCGTTGAGCGGGGTGCGCAGCTCGTGCGACATATTGGCGATGAAGGCCGACTTCATCCGGCTCGCCTCGGCCAGCTCGTCGTTCTTGCGCGCGATCTCGGCGTTGTTGTTTTCCAGCTCGGCGGCGTGCTGCGCCAGCCGCATGTTCAGTTCGATCACCTGGCGCTCGCGCGCCTGCAGCTCGCTGTTGACCTGCACGGCCTGCTCGTAGGTCGAAATCAGCAGGTCGAGGATTTGCTGGCGCCCCGCGTTGATGAGATGCTTGTGCTCGCCCAGGTAGAGCGACACGCCGTCGGCATTGTCTTCGGTCTGGCGCAGGCGCTGGTTGACCAGCATGTGGCCGATGCGGCTGAGCAGGTAGTCTTCGGAGTAAGGCTTGCGGATGAAGTTGTCGGCCCCGCATTCGATGCCGCGGATGATGTCCTTGGCGTCGTTGAGCGCCGTGACCAGGATCACCGGGATCGCGGCCAGCGCGGCATCGGCCTTGATGGCGCGGCACAGCTCGTAGCCATTCATCTCCGGCATGATGATGTCCGACAACACCAGATGGGGACGGTGCTCGCGGATCGCCGCCAGCGCCAGCTTGCCGTTGGGCGCCACCCGCACCCGGTAGGATTTCGACTGGATCAGGCGGCGCAGGCGCTCGGCCTGGGTGGGACTGTCCTCGACGATCAGGACTTCGAAATCGGCTGGCTGTATATCGTAGGTGGCGTCCACACGCGTCTCCTTGCTGCTGTGTTCGATGACGTGCTCCTTCTTGTCGCGCCCGGCTCGGCGGATCGTCCACGGCCGGGGTCGGCACCACTATATCGGATTTGCCGCACCGGAAGCCAGTTTCAAGAGTGCAGGGGGGCGGTGGCCAGCTCGTCGCCCTGGAAGCTGCCGGCGCGCCAGGTCAGCACCAGGGTATCGCGGTGGCCGCTGTCGCCGTCGGGCTGGATCGGGGTCGACTCGTGGATCACCCTGGCGTCGTCGAGCAGCAGCATGGTCCACGGCTCGGTCATGGTGAAGCGCTGGCCGGCCGGGCCGTCGGCCTCGAACACGCGCGT
>CAMLHI010000077.1 GCA_946479705.1 uncultured Oxalobacteraceae bacterium | reverse complement strand
GCAATCACGCTCATGTTCATGTTCGCGGCCAGCGCGATGATGGTCTTGACGATGGCGCGGTCGTGCTCATGCTCGCCCACCCCGACGATGAAGGAGCGGTCGATCTTGATCGAATCGAAGGGGAAGCGGCGCAGGTAGTCGAGCGAGGAGTAGCCGGTGCCGAAGTCGTCCAGCGACAGGCGCACGCCGAGCGCCTTGAGTGCCGTCAGCACGCCCATGGCATTGGCGGCGTCGCTCATGACAGCCGTTTCGGTCAGCTCCAATTCCAGGTATTCGGGCGCCAGGCCACTGGCATCAAGGGCTGCGGCGACTGTGCGCACCAGGGTCTCGGGATGAAGCTGGCGCGCCGACAGGTTCACCGCGACGACCACCGGCGCGCCGCCGGCGTCCTGCAGCGCGCGGTTCTGACGGCACGCGGTGTGGATCACCCATTCGCCCAGCGGCACGATCAGGCCGGTCTCTTCGGCCAGCGGAATGAAGGCGGCCGGGTCGATCGTCCCCAGAGTCGGATGGCGCCAGCGCAGCAGCGCTTCGATGCCGGTCACCATGCCGCTCGAATAGTCGACCTTGGGCTGGTAGTGCAGTTCGAACTGGCCGGTCTCGAGCGCGACGTGCAAAGCCGCCTCCAGCTTCTGGCGCTCGCGGTTGTGGGCGTTGAGTTCCTCGGTGAAGAAGCGCGCCGCGTTGCGCCCTTCGCGCTTGGCGCGGTACATCGCCAGGTCGACGTTCTTGAGCAGTGTCGCTTCGACGTCGCCGTCGCGCGGGTACATGCAGATGCCGATGCTGGCGCTGACGTAGATCTGCTGGTGTTCGACCGTGAACGGGCGCGCCAGGTCGGCCAGCAGCTTTTCGGCCACGGTCATGACGGCGGCGGCCGAGTCGACGTCGGGCAGCACGATGACGAATTCGTCGCCGCCGAAGCGTGCCACGGTGTCGGTCTCGCGCACGGCCGCGCGCATGCGCTGGGCCACCGCCTTGAGCAGCACGTCGCCGGCCTCGTGGCCCAGGCTGTCGTTGATGATCTTGAAGTTGTCCAGGTCCTGCAGCAGCACGCCGACCATCGTGCCTTTGCGCGCGGCGCAGGCGCTGGCCTGGCGCAGGCGGTCGCTCAGCAGGTTGCGGTTGGCCAGCCCGGTCAGGGCGTCGTAGTTGGCGCCGTACTCGAGCTGCTGCTCGTAGCGCCGGCGCGCCCCTTCCACGCGCAGCGCGCCGATGCCGTAGGCGAGGTTGTCGGCCAGGCGCGCCAGGATGCGCTGCTCGTCGGCCGAGAACACCGTGTGGTCGTCGGCGCACACGCACAGCGCGCCGAGCAGCGTGCCGTTGGTCTGCATGGGCAGCGGCAGCACTGGGCTGTGCACCGCCAGCACATCGCTGCGCGGCGCTTCGCCGGCGTAGTCGACCCAGGCCTTGCGATAGCCGCCGGTGTGCTCGATGATGCCGCAGATTTGCGCCAGGAGGGCCGCTTCGTCGGTGGCGCGCATCAGCGCTTCGCCGCAGGCGTTCTGCAGTGTCAGGGCGCGCTCGATGCGTTTGCGTTCGGTGATGTCGAGGATCACGCCGATGGTCGAGGCGCGTCCGTCGATCGGCATGCTGGACCCGTAGACTTCGATGTCGAAGATGCTGCCGTCCTTGCGGCGCGCGCGGCGCTCGTAGCGCACGTCGCGCAGCTCGCCGCTGATGCGGCGCTGGCGGTGCTCTTCGACGAAGGCGCGGTCCTGCTCGATGACGATGTCGGCCGGGCTGGCCTTGTCGAGCATCTCCTGGCGCTCGTAGCCGAACATCGCGGCCATGGTCGGGTTGACGAAGTGGAAGCGCTGGCCGCAGACGATGTAGACGCCGACCACGGAATTGTCCGCCAGGCCGCGGAAGGTCAGTTCGGCCTGGCGGATGCTGGCGCGGTCCGTTTCGAGATCGTTCACCAGCCGGCCGATGCGCTGGGCGGTGTGGTTGAAGGCCAGCGCCAGCTCGCCGATTTCATCGTGGGCGCCGGCGTCGACGCGGGCGCCGTAGTCGCCGCGCGCCAGCGCCCGGCTTTGCGCGGCCAGGGCGCGCAGCGGCGCCACCAGGTTGCGGCGCAGGCGCACGAAGGCCAGCGCCAGCAGCAGCACATCGACCGCCAGCAGCGCGTACATGCTGGTCAGCGCGCCGCGCTGCGCGCGCTGGGCGTCGTGGGTCAGGGCCACGGTGAGCGCTTCGGCGCGCCCCAGCTGGGCGGCCTGGGCCTGATGGATGGACGGCGCCAGTTCGGCCAGCGTGGCGCCCGGCGTCAGCAGCGCCCGGCGCAGCGGCGCGTAGCGCTGCCAGTCGATCTTCAGCGCGGCCAGGTCTCCGGCGATCTCGGGCGATGGCGCCCGCAGCCGGTAGCCGAAGGCGGGGCCGCCGGTTTCCAGGGCGGCGATGGCGGCATCGAATTCGGCGATGCTGGTGCGCAGGGCGGTGCTGGCGGTGTCCGAAGGCGCGTGCAGGTGCTGCGTGCCATGATAGGCGATCTGCTGGCTCAGCATGCGCAGGCGGCCAGCCACGTTGACGGTTTCGGCGACCCCGTTCAGCTCATGCAGCAGGCGCTGCGCCACCAGGATGTTCGACAGCGCCACCAGCAGCAGGCCGGCGAACAGGATGCAGATCTTGGTGCTGATCGAGGACGCAAAGCGGCCGTGCCGTGCGCCGCGCGGCAGCGGCTTTCGTACTGTATGCCCCCTGGCCACTCTCCGCATGTATCGCACCCGCCCGCACAAGAATTATCTGATTGCCATCACCTGTTTCCAATATGATAGCTCTTTTGCTTGATCCATACCAGAAAATTGCTATCTTTTCGGCATTTGTCATTGTACTTATGCAATATACGGGCCAGCGATGCGTGCCCTTTGCGCAGGGCGAAAACGGGAATGGCACGCACGCCCGCGGTGCGTTCGGACGAAAAAAAGCCCGATCTGGAAGCGATCGGGCTTTTCGGGGGCGCGCGCCGGATTTACTTGGCGGCGGCCTTCCTGGCAGGGGCTTTCTTGGCGGCGGCCTTTTTGGCCGGGGCTTTCTTGGCCGCCGCCTTCTTGGCGACTTTCTTCACCGGGGCGGCCAGTTCTTCCTCGGCCACGACTTCGGCGACCTTGCCCTTGACCGGGGCCTTGGCCTTGCGTTCCTCGAACTCGAAGCTGATCTTGCCATCCTTGCCCTTGACCAGGAAGGCCTTGAACGGACGGCGGGTACGCTGGGACACAAAACCCGGCAGCAGATCGGTCTTGTTTTCGTTGAGCAGCTTGACCATCTGCTCGGGCAGGATTTCCTGCTGCAGGATGATGCGGCCGCTGCGGAAGTCGCAGGTCTTGGGCTTGGCTACGCTGTGTTCGCACACATAGGCCAGGCCCATTTCGTAGACGCCGCCGGCGCACTTGGGGCAAGGACCGAGCGGGGTCTGGCCGGTGAAGTCGACGCCTTCGCCATCCTCGCCGCCATCGTCGTTCTGGCCGAAGTCGAACTCGAGCTTGAAGTTCTTGATGTCCTCGTCGCGCACGATGCGCAGGATGGCGGCGAACGGGCGTCCCATCTTCGAGCGGAAACCCTGCATCGGGCCGATGGTGCGGTTGCTCAGCAATTCTTCCACTTCGGCGATCTCGAACTGGCGGCTGCCCGGCGTCTTGCTCATGTTGAACTCGCACTTGGTGCAGGCGAAGCGGCGGTAATTTTCCTTGACCACGCCGCCACAGTTCGGACACGGCGTCTTCAGGGTCGTGTAGTCGCCCGGAATGGTGTCGTTGTCGTATTCCTTGGCGCGCTTGACGATGATCTGGGTCATCTGGGCGATTTCACGCATGAATTCTTCGCGCGAGATCTTGCCCTTCTCCATTTGCGACAGCTTGTATTCCCATTCGCCGGTCAGTTCCGGCGCGGTCAGTTCGTTCACGCCCAGGCCGCGCAGCAAGGTCATCAGTTGGGATGCCTTGGCGGTCGGAATCAGTTCACGCCCTTCGCGCAGCAGGTAGCGCTCGGTCAGCAAGCCTTCGATGATGGCCGCGCGCGTCGCTGGCGTGCCCAGGCCCTTGCCGGCCATGGCGTCGCGCAGTTCGTCGTCGTCGATCAGCTTGCCGGCGCCTTCCATGGCCGACAGCAGGGTCGCTTCCGTGTAGCGCGCGGGCGGCTTGGTGACCAGGCCGTTGGCGGTGACTTTTTCAGTCTGGACCTTTTCGCCCTTGGCCACCGGCACCAGGGTTCCGGCTTCGTCCTTGTCGTCGCCGGCCAGTTCCTTGCCGTAAATGGCCAGCCAGCCGGGATTGGTCATGACCTTGCCTTCGGTCTTGAACTGGTGCCCGGCCACTTCGGTGTAGCGGGTGGTGACCTGGAATTCGGCCGGCGGGAAGAACACCGCCATGAAGCGGCGCGTGACCAGGTCGTACAGCTTCTGCTCGGGCTCGCTCAAGTTCTTCGGCGCGATGCCGGTCGGAATGATGGCGAAGTGATCCGAGATCTTGGTGTTGTCGAAGATGCGCTTGTTCGGCTTGACCCAGCCCTTGTCGGTGATCTGCTTGGCGAACTGGTGGTAGTTATTGTTGTCGGCCAGGCTAGTCATCGTCTCCTTGACGGTGTTGACATAGTCTTCCGGCAGGTGGCGCGAATCGGTACGCGGGTAGGTTAGCACCTTGTGCTTTTCGTACAGGGCCTGGGCCAGGCCGAGCGTGTTCTTGGCGGAAAAGCCGAAGCGGCCGTTGGCTTCGCGCTGCAGGCTGGTCAGGTCGAACAGGGCCGGGGCCATCGAGGTGGTCGGCTTGGATTCTTCGGTGACATTGCCCTGGCGGCCTTTGCAAGCCATGGCGATGGTGTCCGCCGCGGCCTTGCTCCACAGGCGCTCGGCGCGCTTTTCCGGATCGTTCTCGTCCTTCTTGAAACTCTGGTCGAGCCAGCGGCCTTCGTAGATGCCGGCCGCGCAAACGAATTCGGCGCGCACTTCCCAAAAGTCGCGCGCCACGAATTTCTTGATCTTCTCTTCGCGTTCGACCACGATCGACAGGGTCGGCGTCTGCACGCGGCCCACGGTGGTCAGGTAAAAGCCGCCCTCTTTCGAGTTGAAGGCCGTCATGGCGCGGGTGCCGTTAATGCCGATCAGCCAATCCGCTTCCGAGCGGCAGCGCGCGGCGTCGGCCAGCGGCAGCATTTCCTCGTCGCTGCGCAGCTGGGTAAAGCCGTCGCGGATGGCGGCCGGGGTCATCGATTGCAGCCACAGGCGCTTGACCGGCTGCTTGGCCTTGGCGTTCTGGGCGATCAGGCGGAAGATCAGTTCTCCTTCGCGGCCCGCGTCGCATGCGTTGATGAGCTGGGTGACATCCTTGCGCTTGATGAGGCGGTTGAGCACCTTCAGGCGCGCTTCGGTCTTGGCGATCGGGTTGAGTGCGAAGTACGGCGGGATCATCGGCAGATGCGCGAAGCTCCACTTGCCGCGCTTGATGTCGTGCTCTTCCGGCACGGCGATTTCCAGCAGGTGGCCGACGGCCGAGGACAGGACGTATTCGTCGTTCTCGAAATACTCATCGTGCTTGGTGAAGCCGCCCAGCGTCTTGGCGATATCGTTCGCGACGGAGGGCTTCTCGGCGATGATGAGGGTTTTGGTCATAGGTTTCTCGTCGTACTGATTAGGGATTCGGCAGCCGCATCATACATGCTTGCAGACAGGACGAAACAAATTATCATCCTGATATCGAATATGGGCGTGACTGGAATGAGCGGCCAATGATAAGCGTGTTGCCTGCAAAACTGCAAGTCAGTGCGCTTGCCGCGCGGCGGTAAACAGACAGCGGGAAAAACAAACGGCAGCCGCTGGCTGCCGTGCTGGTACGGAGCGCCCGCCCAGCCTCTTAGTGCAGCAGGCGCGGGGCCTGTTCGTCGTCGGAGCCGAACAGGTCGTCGAACATGAGCGCGTCCGGCTCCTTGCCCTGGCTCCACAGCAGCATCAGGACGATGATCTTCAGCTTGCCCAGGCCCACGGGTGATTCTTCCAGCGCCAGCGCGCGCTCGACCACGATCTCGCGCTGCACCGGCGTGAGCACCTTGGCGCTTTCGAGGAACTGGATGAAGCCGACCGCGGCGCTGCCCAGGGCATCGTATTCCCGCGCCACGTAAAAGCGCGTGCCGGACGAGGACAGGGCCACGCTAGGCTCGGCGCCGGCCATTTCGGTCAGGTCGTTCAGCCAGACGATCGCCTCGGAAATTTCGACATCGTCGAAACCGACAGCCGACAACTTACGCGCCAGGACAGCCGGCTCGGGGCAGGCATCCGGACGATAGTATGTCTCGTAGAGATAGACCAGGATATCAAACATGGCTCTACTCTATCAGCTAAAGTCGCGCGGACACAAGGCCTGTACAGCCACGTTTATCGATAAATCCGCTGGAACAATCCGCCCGGCAAGCGTTCGATTTGCCCGCCCAGCTCGAGTGCCAGCAGCTGGCCGGCGAGGACGCCGGGCTCGCTGTCGGTGGCGCTGGCGAGCATGTCCGGGTGCATCGGCTCGTGCCCGAGCGCAAGCAAAAGCGGGATCAGTTCGGCCGCCGCCTCGGGCAGGCTGGGCGCCATTGGCGCGCGCCGCCCTGCGCCCAGGTGCAGGGCGGCGAGCACGTCGTCGACCGATTCGGCCAGGCTGGCGCCTTCCTTGATAAGGCGGTGGCATCCCTTGGACAGGGGCGCGTGGATGGAACCGGGCATGGCGAACACTTCCCTGCCCTGTTCGTTGGCCACGTGCGCGGTAATCAGCGAACCGGAGGCGGCGGCCGCCTCCACCACCAGCACAGCACGGCACAGGCCGCTGATGATGCGGTTGCGGCGCGGGAAGTTGGCCGCCAGCGGCCCAAGGCCAAGTGAGTACTCGCTCACCACGCAGCCCTCGCTGGCGATGCGGCGCGCCAGCTGCTGGTTGCGGCGCGGGTAGATGCGGTCGGCCCCGGTGCCGACCACGGCGACGGTCGCGCCGGGTCCGTCCAGGGCGCCTTCGTGGGCGGCCGCGTCGATGCCCAGCGCCATGCCCGACACCACCGTCACCCCGGCCCGGCTGAGCGCGGCGGCAAAGGCGCGCGCATTGGCGCAACCCTGGACGGTGGCGTTGCGGCTGCCGACGATGGCCACCGCATCGCGGCCGAGCAGTTCGGTGCGGCCCTTGGCATACAGCAGCAGGGGCGGCGCCTCGATTTCCCGCAGCAGAGGCGGCCAGGCCGGGTCGCGGGGAGTGAGCAGGGTATTGCCGGGCCGGGCCAGCCAGTCGAGCGCCTGACTAATATATAGGGCGATGGCGGCCGAGGGCGCGGCGCACAGGGTGCGCGCGATGCTGGCGGGCACAGTTTCGCTGAGGGCGGCATGGCTGGCCTGGAAGATCGCGCCGGGCGAGCCGAAACGCGCCAGCAGGCGCGCGGCCCGCACCGGACCCAGCCCTGGAGTCTGTTCCAAACGCAACCAGGCCGACAAGTCGGCCTGGGCGGTGCTGCTGGGGTCCGTGTCTTGCACGGCGGTTTTACTCCGGTGAGCGCGCCAGGTCGCCGGTCTCGACCGGCTCCGTCACCTGCATGATCAAGCCGTAGGAAACATGCTTGAAGACGCGGAATATCATCATGGTTCCAGATTGCTCGTCCGGCAACCTGATCATGGACTTGCCCACGCCGAACATGCCCTGCTTGGCCGTGCGGTCCTCGACAGTCCGGCCCAGATTGTACAGTTGGAGCACGGCGCCGACATCGAGTCCGTCAAGCGAACCCCGGTTGACACTGACCACCATATTCTGGCCTGCATAGCTCACGCCGGCGTAAATGCCCAGCACGCGCGCATTGATCTGGCGGTCCGGCTGGTGCGGCACATAGTTGCGGATCGCGGTCGGCGGCGCCGGCATCAAGAGGTCGCCCACGCCCATTTCCTGCTTGGAACTGCCGACGATGAAGGTATGCACGTCGCCGCCCGGCTTGGCTTCGGTGTTGAGCTTGACGGTGCCGAGGTAGACCGCCTCGTAGGCCAGCACCTTGCGGGTTTCCGGGTCCTTGAGCGGATTGCCGGGCCGGAATACCTGGAAGGAACTGATGCCTTTCAGGTCGCCGCGCACATAGACCTTGTCGTCCTTGCCGAG
>CAMLHI010000076.1 GCA_946479705.1 uncultured Oxalobacteraceae bacterium | reverse complement strand
GCGCTGGCGCAGCAGTTCGGTCAGCTGCGGCACCGCCATCGGGCGCGCCAGATAGTAGCCCTGCACCACGTCGCAGCCGGCCTGGCGCAGGAAGTCCAGCTGCTCGGCCGTCTCCACCCCTTCGGCCACCACCGTCAAATCCAGGCTGTGCGCCATCGCGATGATGGCCGTGGCGATGGCTTCGCCGTCGCCCGGCACGTCGTGCACGAAGCTGCGGTCGATCTTGAGCTGGTCGATCGGGAAGCGCTTCAGGTACGACATCGAGGAATAGCCGGTGCCGAAATCGTCGATCGACAGGTGAATGCCGGCGGCCTGGAAGCAGTGCAGCAGGTCCAGGTTGGCATTCACGTTCTCCATCAGTACCCCCTCGGTGATCTCCAGTTCCAGCAGCCCGCTGGGCAGCCCGGTCTCGGCCAGGATCGCCCGGATGTCGTCCATCAGGGCGCCATCGCGGGTCTGGCAGGCCGACAGGTTAACGGCCACGTGTTCGACCGTGTCCAGCAGGCCCTGCGCGCGCCAGGCGGCGCTCTGGCGGCAGGCGCTTTGCAGCACCCAGCGCCCCAGCGCCACGATGATCCCGCTTTCCTCGGCCACCGGAATGAAGTCGGCCGGGTTGACCGTTCCCAGCTCGGCGCAGTGCCAGCGCGCCAGCGCTTCGATGCCGACAATGGATCCGCTGGCCAGGTCGATCTGCGGCTGATAGTGCAGTTCCAGCTCGCCGCGCTCGAGTGCCCGGCGCAGGTTGGCCTCGATCTTCAGGCGCATCTGGGCGCGTTCCTCCATCGCCGGGTTGAACACCTCGTAGCCATTCTTGCCGCGGTTCTTGGCGCAATACATGGCCGTGTCGGCGCTGCGCGTGAGCGTGCGCGCGTCGCGCGCGTCGCGCGGGTAGACCGACACGCCGATGCTCGCGCTCACATACAGCTGGTGGGTCTCCACCGCGAACGGCGCCGCCAGCGCGGCCAGGATCTTGCGCGCCACCCCGGCCACTTCGGCATCGTCGTCGAAGGGCTCGGTGATGATGACGAATTCGTCGCCGCCGATGCGGCAGATGACGTCGTTGATGCGCAGGGTCTGCATCAGCCGGTCGGCCACCAGCTTGAGCAGGGCGTCGCCGCAATCGTGGCCGAGGGTGTCGTTGACGACCTTGAAGTTGTCCAGGTCGAGCAGCAGCAGGCCGACGGCGGTTTCGCGCCGGTCGGCCTGCTCCAGGGCGAAGCCGAGGCGGTCGTTGAACTGGTTGCGGTTGGGCAGATTGGTGACCGGGTCGACGTGGGCCAGGAAGTGCAAATGGGCTTCGGCTCCGCGCACCGCGCGCCGCATCTTCGACACCAGCGCATAGGCCAGCACCAGCGAGCCGAGGGCGATCGCCAGGGTCAGGCCGGCGTAGGTGACCAGGCGCGAGAACAGCTGGTCGAGCGTGGCGCGGATCAGCACCACGCCGATGCGCTGGTCGTTGACCCGGACCGGTTCGACCACGTCGAGGTGGTCGATGCCGAAGGCGTAGCCCGCTTCGATCAGTTCGGCGTCCGGCAGCGGTGCCAGCGCCCCGCGCAGGCCGCGCTGGTAGCGCGCCAGGGCGTTGCCGGCGCCGTCGAATACCGCGGCGGCGGTCACGCTCGGCGAGACCGCCAGCCCGGCCAGGGTTTCCTCGCCGGCGCGGGTGTCGTGGAACAGCAGGGCGGCGCTGCTGTTGTTGCCGATGATGCGAGCCTGCACGCGCAAGTCCTCGGCCAGCGAGGCGCGCAGGGCCAGGAACTGGATGGCGATCAGGGCGATGCTGGCCACCAGCAGGGCGGCGCCGGCGGTGAGGATGTTGGCCAGCGCCATGGTCTTGCCGAGCAGGCGCTGGGGACGCGGGAAGCGCGCGGCCTTGCTCATTGCACGCTCCTGGCCAGGCGCAGCAGCTTCGAGCTCAGGTTCAGGCGCGCCGCGCGCGCGGCCGCCAGGTCGACCGAGAAGCCGATGCGCTTGTCGCGCTGTTCGAGCGCGATCACGGCATTGTCTCCGGGCGCGGCGGCATCGTCGGACACCGTCAGCACGGCGGCGCCGGCCAGTTCGCGCCGCAGTTGAGGCCAGCGCGCACGGTCGCCATGTTCGAGCACCAGCACATGGCAGCCGCGCGGCGCGTCGGCGCTCGGGCGCACGGCGATGCGGTGGCCGTTGACCGGCTTGTCGTTGAGCTGAGTGAGTGCGCCGAACAGCGGCGTGCCGGGGCTGGCGCACAGCGCCAGCGGCGCGCCGGCGGCCAGCGCGTCCTGCGGCCATTCGGCAAACACCGCGAAGTTGAAGACGAAGGCGGCTTTCAGGGCGTGCTCCGGGACCGGTTCGGCCAGCGCGCTGGCGCCGCACAGGCCGGACAGCAGGATCCACACTGCGCGCACATGCTCAGAACCCATACGCGACTTTCGCGCGCAGACGCCGTCCATCCTGGACGATGGCGCTTTGCAGGTGTTCCGCCGAACCGGGATCGGCATAGCGACGTCCGAACAGGTTGCTCACGCCGAGCGAGGCTTCGGCGCCGGCGAACAGGCGCGTGCTGATCAGGTTAGCATTGGCCAGCCAGAACGCGTCGGCGGCGCCGTACAGGGTGCGGCGCGCTCCCACATATTGCGCTTCGAAGGCCGCGCGCAGCCCGGCCAGCGGCAGCGGCGCGGCCAGGTTGAACTTGGCCAGGCGCGCCGGTGCGTTGATCTGCTGGCCGGCCGGATCGGGACCGACCCGGTTGTAGCTGGCGCTGCTGCGCAGGGTGGCGCCGTTGACCCAGCTGCGCTCGTATTCGATGTCGACCCCGCGCGCGCGCAGGCGGGTGGCGTTGTCGAAGCGGGTCATGTCGGCGGCGGCGTCGCGTTCCAGTGTGATCAGGCCCGTGACGCTGTTGCGAAATGCCGTGACGGTCAGGCGCGCGCTGGCGCCGATGCGCTGGACCAGCGCCAGTTCGGTCGAGGTGATGTGCTCGCGGCGCAGGTCCGGACTGGCCTGCTGGCCGCCAGGGCCGGGGAAGGCGTAGTACATCTCGTAGCTGTTGGGGGCGCGGAAGGCCGAGCCCTGGATGGCCTTGAGGGTGGTGTCGGGTGTGAGGCTGTAGATCAGGGCGGCGCGCGGGCTGAACAGGCCGTGCAGCAGGGTGCCGTGGTCGTGGCGCAAGCCCAGGCTGACCCGCAATGCCTGCGTGAGGCTCACGTCATCCTGTACGTACAGGCCGCCGCGCCAGGCGCGCCGGGTACTGTCGAGGTAGCTGAAGTAAGGCGCGAGGTCGAAGGAAAACTGCTGCAGGCGCGCGTCGCGCTGCAATTCGGCGCCGGCCAGCAGGGTGTGGCCGGCAAAGCGCGTGCTCACCAGGTTCAACTCGGCGCCGGCCCAGTGGGCGCGGCTGCCGTCGCGATTGAGGGCGCGCGCCGCATCGTTGACCACGTAGTCGCCGGCCGAGTCGTAGTGTCCGGCAAAGGCGCGCAGGGTCAGGCTTTCGCTGGCGCCGAGCTGGCCCTGCCAGGCGGCGTTGAGGTAGCTCTGGCGGTCCACGGTGTTCGAGCGCGGATCGTTGAAGGGCTGGCCGAAGGAGGCGGTCGGTATGCCCTTGCCGCGTTCGGCGTGCATGACGCTGGCGCTGAAGCCGCCGCGCGTGATGCTGGCGAACAGATGGGTGATGCGCTCGTAGTCGAGCCCCTGGGCCACGCCATGATTCTGGGCGGGGGTGTCGAATTCGGGGAAGTACAAGTCCTTGCCGGCGCTGTGCGAGCGGCTGGCCGCCAGCAGGTAGTGCTCGTCATCGTTGCCGTTCCAGCCGATGCTGGCGCTGGCGCGGCGCCAGCCGGCGCCGCCCGCTTCGGCCGCAAGCCGCGTGCCCGGCAGGTCGGCAGGCGGTTTGGTGATGACGTTGATGACGCCAAAGAATGCGTTCGAGCCATAGATCGAGGAACCCGGACCGGGCACGAATTCGATGCGCTCGACCAGTTCCAGGTCGAGCGGGAATTCGCCGCCGAGCGGGGCCTGGTCGTAGACGCTGTCGTTGATGCGGTTGCCGTTGACCTGCAGCAGGAAGCGGGTGTTGTAGTCGCCCGGGCGCAGGAAGCCGCGCTCGCCGAGGTAGCTGTAGTTGCGGTCGTAGCTGACGTACAGGCCGCGCACGCTGCGCGCCACGTCGGCCAGGGTATGCCAGCCATGGTCGCGGATCTCGGCGGCGGTAATCACCGTCACCGAGGAGGGCGCCTGGCTGGCCGGCTGCACGAACTTGGAGGCGCTGTAGACCTCCAGGGCCAGCAATTGCTCGAACGGCAGGACCGTCAAGTCGGGGGCGGGGCCGGCTTGCGCACAGGCCAGGGGCTGGACTGCCAGGCTGGCGAGCAGTAATGCGAGCCGCCGGGTTGGTATGGTGGAATTGATAACTTTAAATGACATCGTTGATGGTTCGCGCCATTATTGACGCGTGTCAACATAGTCGCAGTTTGCCCACGTGTTGTATAGAGTAAACGCTACACGATTTGGCAAAAATGCTACACATTTTTCCTGCGAAAACAATTATCAAACGATTATTGGCCGGATTTGCGCGCAAGCAAGTACGCATCCAGCACGCTGAGCACCCAGCAGGCGATCATCACGAAGGCGCTGACATTGCTCAGCAGCGAGCCGCCATCCTGCTTTTCGAGCTGGGCGGCAATCGCGACCGGGTCGGGCAGCAAGGTGCCGGCATTGATTTGATCGAGCATGTCGCTTGCGCGCGACACTAGGCCCTGGATAAAGATCACCACCGCTACCGCGGCCGGGATCAGGAAAACGCAGGCGCGCAAGGGGCGTTTCAAGTACAGCTGCCCGGCGCCGGGGAATACCAGCCCCGACAACAGTGCGGCTACCACGGGTCGCTTCATCCGGTCTCCTCGGGAATGCGGTAAATGGGTTGCATGCGCGGTTTGATGCCGCGCAAGCGTCAGGCCGGTTTGCCAGCGTAGATTCGGCTAAGCGCAAAGAAAACATTGCGCTAGAACATGCGGCAGGCATTGCCACGGCAGCGTCATGATACCTGTCCGCATGCATCGTGTCATTTCGCTATCAAAAAGGAACCACTGTCATGCGCAATTGTAAATTTGTCCTGTCGGCCATCCTCGCCGCGCTGGCGCTGCAGCAGGCGGCCCTGGCCGCCGAGCCGGGTCCCGCCCACGCGGTGGCGCTGGCCGAGAAAGGCGCGCGCTTCGTCCAGGAATTCGGCAAGGACGAGATGATCAAGCGCATCAACAACAACGACCCGATGTTCCGCCAGGGCGCGCTATACCTGGCGGTGCGCGACCTGAACGGCATCACCGTGGCGCATCCGACCGCCGCCCTGATCGGCAAGAACCTGCTCGACGTGCCGGACGCCGACGGCAAGCTGTTCCGGCGCGAGATGCTGGCCATCGCCAAGGGGCCGGGCAAGGGCTGGGTGCACTACAAGTTCACCAACCCGGAAACCTTCAAGGTCGAGCCCAAGAGCACCTACGTGCTGCGGGCCGGCGACGTGGCGCTGGAAGCCGGCATCTACCGGCGCTGAGACCATGCTGAACCGACTCAACCTCGGGCCCAAGCTGCTGCTCGCGCCCGCCGCCGTGGTTCTGCTGCTGATCTTTTCGTCCTGCGCCGCGTATTACGCCATGGTGCGCCAGAACCAGGCCTTCGAGACCATCGTGCATGCGCGCGCCGAGCGCATCCAGCAGGCCAACCGCCTGCTGGGCGAGGCGCAGCAGGCCCATGCCGACATCTATCAGCTGCTGACCTGGCTGGGGAACAGCTTTTCCGAGGCCCGCGTGATGGCGCTGCGCAGCGAGATCGGCCAGCGCCACCGCTCCATCGCGCAGCGCTTCGACGCGCTTGGCGCCGCCACTGCCGGGCAGGCATCCGGCCAGCGCCTGCAGGGGCTGGCCAGGAACGCCTACACCTTGTACCTGCGCGACGTGCACGACGTGCTCGAACTGGCCGCGGTGGACCGCTCGCTGGGCGCCAATGCGATGTCCAAGACGGAGCGTTCCTTCGACGTGGTCGAACGTCACCTGGGCGCGCTGGCCGCGCTGGAACAGTCGCTCAGCGAGCGCGCCGCCAACGAGGCGCGCGCCGATTTCCGGGCCGCCGCGGTGCTCATGCCGTCCCTGATCGCGCTGTCGGTGCTGCTGGCACTGGGGATCACGATGGCCGTGCGCGCGGCCATGCTCAAGGATGTGCGGGCGATCGGCGCGGCCGTCAGCGGCCTGGCCCAGGGTGACTTGCGGGTGGCGCAGCGCCATTACGGGCGCGACGAGATCGCCGAGACCTCGCGCGCGCTCGACGCCAGCATCCGCAACCTGAACCGCACGCTGCGCACCATCCGGGACGGGGCGCGCGCGCTCGATCCGCGGGCCGCGCCTGGCCCGGCCGGCGTGCCGCGCCACGAGCGCCGGCACGTGCGCGAAAGCGCCGCCACGGCCAGCGCGCTGCAGCGCCAGGCGCGCGAGCTGCAGCGTAGCGTGGCCGATTTCAAGCTCGATGAAGGGGCGCCGGCGCCGGACTTGCGCTGCGTCGGCGGGATCGAGGAAGAGCTGCCCGCCCCGAAGGCGGGAGGACGCCTTCGGCTGGCATCGCGCAAGCCGAAGGGGGGCGGTGGTGCTTACTCGTAGTCGCTGACCGGCGCGCAGCCGCAGAACAGGTTGCGGTCGCCGTAGACATTGTCGGCGCGGCCGACCGGCGGCCAGTACTTCTGGCGCCGCAGCGAGGCCACCGGGAAGGCCGCCACTTCGCGGCTGTACTTGTGCGGCCACTCGTCGGCGGTCAGCACTTCGGCCGTGTGCGGCGCGCCCTTGAGCGGGTTGTCCATGCGGTCGTACTCGCCGCGCTGGACCTTGACGATCTCGGCGTGGATGCAGATCATGGCGTCGACGAAGCGGTCGATCTCGGCCTTCGATTCGCTCTCGGTCGGCTCGATCATCAGGGTGCCCGGCACCGGGAAGCTCATGGTCGGTGCGTGGAAGCCGAAGTCCATCAGGCGCTTGGCGACGTCTTCGTTGCTGATGCCGGTGGCATCCTGCAGCGGACGCAGGTCGATGATGCACTCGTGCGCCACCAGGCCGTCATGGCCGGTGTAGAGCACCGGATAGTGCGGCGCCAGCCGGCGCGCGATGTAGTTGGCGTTCAGGATGGCCGTCTCGGTGGCGGCGGTCAGGCCTTCGGCACCCATCATGGCGATATACATCCACGAGATCGGCAAGATGCTGGCCGAGCCGTAGGGGGCCGCGCTGACCGCGCCGATGCCGGCTTCGTCGCGCACATAGCCGGTCGAGCGCGAGTTCGGCAGGAACTTGGCCAGGTGGGCACCCACGCCGATCGGGCCGACGCCGGGGCCGCCGCCGCCGTGCGGGATGCAGAAGGTCTTGTGCAGGTTCAGGTGCGAGACGTCGCCGCCGAAGGAGCCGGGAGCGGCCACGCCGACCAGCGCGTTCATGTTGGCGCCGTCGATGTAGACCTGGCCGCCGTGCGAGTGGATGATCTCGCACAGTTCCGAAATGCCTTCCTCGAACACGCCGTGGGTGGACGGGTAGGTCACCATCACGCAGGCCAGGTTGGCGCTGTGCTGCTCGGCCTTGGCGCGCAGGTCGGCCAGGTCGACGTTGCCCTTGTCGTCGCAGGCGGTGACGACCACCTTCATGCCGACCATGCTGGCCGAGGCCGGGTTGGTGCCGTGCGCCGAGGACGGGATCAGGCAAATGTTGCGGTGGCCTTCGCCGCGCGATTCGTGGTACTTCTGGATCACCAGCAGGCCGGCGTATTCGCCCTGCGAGCCGGCGTTCGGCTGCAGCGAGATGGCGGCGTAGCCGGTCAGGGCGCACAGCATGTCTTCCAGCTGGCCTATCATTTCGCGGTAACCGACGGTCTGGCTGTCGGGCGCGAACGGGTGGATGCTGGAGAACTCGGGCCAGGTCACCGGGATCATTTCGCTGGTGGCGTTGAGCTTCATGGTGCAGGAACCCAGCGGGATCATGGTGCGGTCCAGCGCCAGGTCCTTGTCGGCCAGGCTGCGCAGGTAGCGCAGCATCTCGTGCTCGGCGTGGTAGCGGTTGAAGGTCGGGTGGGTCAGGAAGGCGCTGGTACGGCACAGCGCTTCCGGAAAGCCGATCTGGGCCGACGCTTCGATGGCGTCGAAATCGGGCAGGGTGCCGGCGTTAGGCTGGCCCTGGGCGAAGATGGCCCACAGCAGGGCCAGGTCTTCGCGCGTGGTGGTTTCGTCCAGCGACACGCCCACGTGAGCGCCGTCGACGCGGCGCAGGTTCACGCCTTTTTCGACCGCGGCGGCGAGCAGCTGCTCGGCGCGCGCGCTCTTGACGGTGAGGGTGTCGAAGTAGCTGGCGTTGGCCAGTTCGTAGCCCA
>CAMLHI010000075.1 GCA_946479705.1 uncultured Oxalobacteraceae bacterium | reverse complement strand
TGCGAGCCGTTCGCGGTAGCTGTCTTCGTCCAGGCAGCGCTTGGCCACGCCGCTCTGCCAGGCCGCCGTGGCGATCTTCGGCGGCACGGTAGTGAGCAGGTCCGGGTCCAGCAGGTCCGGCACCAGGTAGTCCCTGCCGTAGCGCGCGTCCTGGCGCGCCATGGCCGACAGCACCGCCACGCAGGCGCGCTTCATCTCGGCGTTGATGGTGCTGGCGCCGGCATCGAGCGCGGCCCGGAACAGATAGGGAAAGCACAGGGCGTTGTTAATCTGGTTCGGATAGTCCGAACGCCCCGTCGCGATGAGCGCTTGTGGCGCCACCTCGGCAATCAGTTCCGGCCGCAGCTCGGGTTCGGGATTGGCCAGCGCGAAGATGATCGGCCGCTCGCGCATGTTAATCACATCCTGCTGCGACAGCACGCCCGGGCCGGATAGGCCCAGGAACACGTCGGCCCCGCGGATAGCGTCGGCCAGCGTGGTGCTGTCGGTGTCCTGCGCCCAGGCCTGCTTCTCGCCGCTGAGCGAGCGGCGCGTGGTCAGCACGCCCTTGCTGTCGCACACGAACACGTTCGCGCGCGCCACGCCCAGGTCGACCAGCATGTCCAGGCAGGCCATGGCCGCCGCGCCGGCGCCCGAACACACCACCTTGACCTGAGCAATATCGCGGCAGGTCAGGTGCAGCGCATTGAGCAGCCCGGCGCCGACCACGATGGCGGTGCCGTGCTGGTCGTCATGGAACACCGGGATGCTCAAGCGCTCGCGCAGGCGCTGCTCCACGTAGAAGCAGTCCGGCGCCTTGATATCTTCCAGGTTGATGCCGCCGAAGGTCGGGTGCAGCGTGGCGATGGCCTCGACCAGCTTGACCGGATCGCGTTCGTCCAGCTCCAGGTCGAAAGCGTCGATGCCGGCGAACTTCTTGAACAGGACCACCTTGCCCTCCATGACCGGTTTGCTGGCCAGCGGGCCGATGTCGCCCAGGCCCAGCACGGCGGTGCCATTGGTCACCACCGCAACCAGGTTGCCCTTGGCGGTGTAGCGGTAGGCCAGCGCCGGGTCCTTGTGGATCGCGATGCAGGGCGCGGCCACGCCCGGCGAATAGGCCAGCGCGAGGTCGGCCTGGGTGGCCACCGGCTTGGTCACCTGGGTGGCGATCTTGCCGGCCGGGCCGATGGCGTGATACTCCAGCGCCAGTTGATGATGCGAGTTCAAATTCGGTGTCTCCGCATGGTTCATCAAGGATACAGCCCGCGCACTTCACGCGCCTGCAGCACGCGCGTGCACGCCACCACGAAGGCCGCCGTGCGCAGCGAGACCTGCTTGTCCTGCGCGACCTGCCAGATGCTGGCAAAGGCTTCGCGCATGATGCGGGTCAGGCGCGCGTTGATGTCGTCCTCGCTCCAGAAGAAGCTGGAGAAGTCCTGCACCCACTCGAAATAGCTGACCGTCACGCCGCCGGCGTTGGCGATCACGTCCGGCACCACCAGCACGCCCTTGTTGCGCAGGATGTCGTCGGCTTCCGGCGTGGTCGGGCCGTTGGCGCCTTCGAGGATGATGCGCGCGCGGATCTGGTCGGCGTTGGCGGTGGTGATCTGCTGCTCCAGCGCGGCCGGAATCAGGATGTCGCAGTCGACGCTCCAGAAGCGCTCGCGCCCGATGGCGTCTTCGGCGCCGGGAAAGCCCGCCACGCTGCCCGTCTCGGCCACATAGGCCAGCAGGGCCGGCACATCCAGCCCGCCTTCATGGATGATCGCGCCGCGATGGTCTTGCACCGCCACGATGCGCGCGCCGGCTTCGGCGAACAGCTGCGCCGCGGTGCCGCCCACGTTACCGAAGCCCTGCACGGCCACGCGCGCGCCGGCGATCTGCATGCCGCACTTGAGCGCCGCCTCGCAGCCGGCCACGTAGACGCCGCGGCCGGTGGCGTCGCGCCGTCCCAGGCTGCCGCCCAGCGAGATCGGCTTGCCGGTGACCACGCCGGTCGAGGTGCTGCCCTGGTTCATGGAGTAGGTGTCCATCATCCACGCCATGGTCTGCTCGTTGGTGTTGACGTCGGGCGCTGGGATGTCCTTGTTCGGCCCGATGATGATGCCGATCTCGCTGGTGTAGCGGCGCGTCATGCGCTGCAGCTCGCCCTGCGACAGGGTCTTCGGATCGACCCGGATGCCGCCCTTGGCGCCGCCGTACGGCACATTGACGGCGGCGTTCTTGACCGTCATCCAGGCCGACAGCGCCATCACTTCCGACAGCGTCACGTCCTGGTGGAAGCGCACCCCGCCCTTGCCGGGGCCGCGCGACATATTGTGCTGCACGCGGTAGCCCTCGAAGTGGGCGATGGTGCCGTCGTCGCGTTCGATCGGCACGTCGACGATGAGCACGCGCTTGGGCCGCTTGAGCGTCTCGACCCAGCGCGCCAGTGCGCCCAGGTGCGGGGTCACGCGGTCGATCTGTTCGAGGTACACGCCCCAGGGATTGTTTTCCTTGGGGACGAGGTAGGATGGAACTTCGTGCTGGCTGGTCATGCAGGTGCTCCCATATTGGTCAATAGTGTTCAGAAGGTATGTCGAATGCCGAGATTGACGCCCACGTTGCCGGTGCCGGAGGTGGTCGCATTACCGACCGTGAACGCGGCGCCGTTCTTGTTGCTGATGTGCGCATAGGCGGCATACAGGTCGGTGCGCTTGGACAGGGAATACGTCGCGCCCACCGCGGCCTGGTCGGCATCGCGGTTGCTGGCGCGGGTGTCGTCGTGGCGGATGTACGAGCCGAATACCTTGACCACGCCGAACGGCACGGTCACGCCGACGATGGCGTCGTTGCTGCGCACGCCGGCCAGTTCCTTGTTGCGCGCATAGCCCAGGTTCACTTCCAGCACGCCGAAGTTGTAGCGGCCGGCCAGGATGGTGTTGCTGCTGCTGTCGGTGGCCAGGGCGTTCTGCTGCTGGTGCCAGGCCAGGGCCACGATCAGCGGGCCGCGCGCGTAGGTCAGCGAGGAGCTGTAGGCGCGCTTGGCGGCGGCGTTGCCCGGCTGTTCGCCCAGTGCGGTCGACAGCACGGCCGAGAAGCCATGCATATCGGGCGAGGTGTAGGCCACCATATTGTCCATGCGCGTGTGGCCGACCAGGATATTGCCGGCGGCGCCGGCGAAGCCGTCGCAGAACGGGTCGCTGATATCGCACATCACGTTGTAGTAAGGGGTGTTCTGGCGGCCGATGGTGAGCGCGCCCAGTTCGCTGGACAGGCCGACGAAGGCGCGGCGGCCGAACAGCAGGCCGCCCTGGCCGGTGACGCCGGTGTCGATGTTGAAGCCGTTTTCCAGCACGAAGAAGGCCTTGCGTCCCGCGCCCAGGTCTTCCTCGCCCTTGAAGCCGAGGCGCGAGCCGGAGGCGACCCCGCTGGTGATGGTGTTGACGGAGCCGTTCGGGCCGCCCGATTCATGCACGAAGCCGACGTCGGCCAGGCCGTACACGGTCACGCTCGATTGGGCCATGGCGCCGCTGGCCGCCAGGGTCGATGCCAGGGCGGCGATCATCATCTTGTTCATGGTTTCCTCTATGTGTTTATCGTTTTTATGGTCGGGTGGCGCTGGAATCGGCGGTATGCCGCAGGGTGTGACGGGCCTGGTGGACCTGTTGCACGATGCCGAGGGCCTGGCCGCGGAATACGTGGCCGGCCGACGTCAGTGCGAGGGGGATCGTGCTGCGATCGACGAGGGTGGTGCCGAGCCAGTTTTCCAGCGACTGTATGCGTCGGCTGAAGGCCGGCTGGCTGGCATGCCGTACGCTGGCGGAACGCGAAAAGCTGAGCGTATCGGCCAGACAAAGAAAGTCTTCCATCCACTTCGTGTTCATAGCTGTGTCTCCTGCTGGGTGTATGCGATGTCGGTAGCATTGCCGATTATTTTTCGGCACCGGTTCATGGCCGGCCCATCCTCTTTAGCAGCTTGCGTGCCAGTCCCGTGATGACACTGCGTCAAGAGTTATCTCATTGATTAATAAGGAATATTTGAATATTGCGCAGGTGCATTAACGGCTGTGCGTGTGGTCATCCACACGAAGGCTTTCGGGGGCGTGTGGATTTGGAAACCGGTCCCGCGGCGGGTGAAAAAAACCCGCGCGCCCGGCCCTTGCTGGGGTAATCTTCTGGAGTAAGATACCCGGCGGTCGCAGCTTTGCAGGGCCGCATCCCACTCAAAAGAGGCCGTCGTTTTGCAGACGATCAGAAAATTTTCCTTGTTCCGTTCGGTCCGCGCCGTCGCCCCGTGGGCAGGTATCGCGGGCGTCGTCGCCGCCAGCATGTTCCTGGTGCACGGATGGAGCGCGCGCAGCGGCTACGCCCAGCTCAACGACGCGCTGGCCCAGCAGCTCGACCTCTATACCTCGGCGCTCGAGAGTGAGCTGGGTCGGCACGAATACCTGCCCGCCATCGTCGCGCTCGACAATGAAGTGCTGGCGCTGCTCGGCCAGCCGACCGGCGCTGCCCTGGCCGAAGCGGCCAGCAAGCGCCTGACCAGCCTGAACGCGCGCGCCGGCTCGCTGGCCATCTTCGTGCTCGACACGGCCGGCATCGTGCGCGCCTCCAGCAACTGGTACCGGCCCGAGAGCGTGGTCGGCGTGGACCGCTCCGCCCTGCCCTACTTCGCCGGCGCCATGCAGGGCCAGCCGGCGCGTTACTTCGAACGCGCCGCCGCCCGCAACGCGCCCGAGTACTACTTCGCCCAGCCGGTGAACCGCAACGGCAAGGTGCAGGGCGTGGTGGTGGTCAAGATCAGCCTCGATCCGATCGAGTCGACCTGGGCGGTGTCGGCCGCGCAGACGCCCAACGACGTCGTCATGGTGGTCGGCGCGGACGACACCATCGTGCTGTCCTCCTCGCCCGCCTGGCGCAACCGCAAGGCCGACTGGCCCGGCGTCGACGAGGGCAAGCAGCTGATCAGCTGGGCCGCGCTCAACCCGGCCGCGCCGCGCGCCCGCTACGCCATCCAGGTGCGGCCGATGGCGCGCCAGGGCTGGCGCGTGGCCACCCTGACCAATGCCTCGCAGGTGCAGATCCAGGCCTGGCAGAATTCCGTGGGCGCCGGCATCCTGGCCGCCTTCGTCGGCCTGCTGGCGATGTTCCTGGCGCAGCGCCGGCGCGCCATCGCCAGCCGCCTGCGCGCGCGCGAAGCGCTCCAGCGCGCCCACGACGAACTGGAACTGCGCATCGCCGCCCGCACGGCCGAACTGAACGCCATGAACCAGGAACTGATCCACGAAATCGGCGAGCGCAAGCACGCCGAGCAGGTGCTGCGCGCTTCCCAGGATGAGCTGATGCATGCCAGTAAACTCGCCCTGCTCGGCCAGATGTCGGCCGGTATCACGCACGAAATCAGCCAGCCGCTGACGGCCCTGCGCTCACTGTCCTACAATACCCAGCTGCTGCTCAAGCGCGGCGACATGGCGCGGGTCGAAAAGAACCTGCAGTCGGTCACCGACCTGACCGAGCGTATCGGCCGCCTGACCGACGAGCTCAAGTCTTTCTCGCGCAAGACCCCGCTGCGGCTGGCGCGCTTCGATGCCGCCAAGGCGGTCGACAATACCCTGCAGCTGCTCGACAGCCGCATCCGCATGGAACACGCGCGCGTCCAGCTGGACCTGACTCCGGGCGTGCATGTGCTGTGCGACAGCGGCCGGCTCGAACAGGTATTGATCAACCTGTGCGCCAACGCGCTCGACGCGATGCAAGGCAGCGCCGAGAAGCGCCTGGAGATCCGCCTGTGGCGTGCCGAGGGGCGCGCCTTCCTCCAGGTCAGTGACACCGGCGGCGGCATCCCGCCCGAGCTGCTCGAACGCCTGTTCGAGCCGTTTTTCAGCACCAAGCCGCCGGGCCAGGGCCTGGGGCTGGGGCTGGCCATATCGGCCGATATCGTGCGCGAATTCGGCGGCACCCTGCGCGCCTCGAACGTCGCCGGCGGCGCCGCGTTCGAGCTGGATCTGACTGTGGTCGAAGAAGAGGAAACTAGCCATGTTTGAAGGTTTCAAGGTGGTGTTCGTCGAAGATGACGCGGCCGTGCGCAACAGCGTCAGCGAAACGCTGGAGCTGGCCGGCTTCGACGTGGCGCCGTTCGAGTCGGCCGAACTGGCCTTGCCGCATCTGGTGAGCGGCTTTGCCGGCATCGTCATCAGCGACGTGCGCCTGCCCGGGATCGATGGCTTCGAGCTGCTGCGCCAGGTGCGCGCGCTCGATCCGACCATTCCCCTGATCATGGTCACCGGCCATGGCGACGTCTCGATGGCGGTCGAGGCCATGCATTGCGGCGCCTACGATTTCATCGAAAAGCCCTTCGCCATGGAGCGCCTGGTGGAAGTGGCCACGCGCGCGCTGGAAAAGCGCGCCCTGCGGCTGGAAGTCGACACCCTGCGCCGCCAGCTCCAGGGCCGCCACGCCATCGAAGCGGCGCTGCTCGGCAGTTCGCCGGCCATGCGCGAAGTGCGCCGCCAGATCCTCAACCTGGCCGATACCCCGGCCGACGTGCTGGTGTTCGGCGAGACCGGCACCGGCAAGGAAATGGTGGCGCGCTGCCTGCACGACTTCAGCCGGCGCGGCACCAAGAACTTCGTCGCCATCAACTGCGGCGGCATGCCGGAAAGCCTGTTCGAGAGCGAGATTTTCGGTCATGAAGCGGGCGCCTTCACCAACGCCAGCAAGCGCCGCATCGGCAAGATCGAGCACGCCGATGGCGGCACCCTGCTGCTCGACGAGATCGAAAGCATGCCGATGGCGATGCAGGTAAAGATGCTGCGCGCCCTGCAGGAGCGCAAGATCGAGCGGCTCGGCTCGAACCAGGAAGTGCCGGTGGACTTCCGCATCGTCGCCGCCACCAAGGCCGACCTGAAGGAATTGAGCACGCAGCAGAAGTTCCGCGCCGACCTGTACTACCGCCTCAACGTGGCCGTGCTCGAACTGCCGCCGCTGCGCGAACGGCGCGAGGACATTCCCATCCTGTTCGAACACTTTACGCTGCAAGCGGCCCTGCGCTACGGGCGCGAGGCGCCGACCCTGGCCGGCCACGAGATGCGCCAGCTGATGGCGGCCGACTGGCCCGGCAATGTGCGCGAGCTGCGCAACGCGGCCGACCGTTTCGTGCTCGGCCTGCCCGGCGCCCATAGCGCGCCGGCCGACGGCGCGGCCCAGCTGACCCTGGCCCAGCAGATGGACCTGGTCGAGAAGTCGCTCATCGAGCAGGCCTTGAAGCAGCATGGCGGGCGCCCGCAGCCGGTGTGCGACGAACTCGGGATCGGCAAGAAGACCCTGTACGACAAGCTGCACCGGCACGGCATCGTCATCGACGACTACCGCCAGGCCGGCGTGTCAGCGGTAGGCGGCGGGATCGCCTGAGTCGGTGGGCGCGGCCAGCACGCGCTTGAGCGCGGGGCTCATCGGCAGCTGCATGGACTGGAACCACTTGCGGTAGATCTGCGCGATCTCGCCGGAGCGGAACAGCTCGACCAGCGCCTCGTCGACCACCTTCTTGAATTCCGGGTCGTTCTTGCGCAGCGCGATCGCGTACGGCTGCAGCGGCAGGTCCGAGCTGGCGATGGCGAAAGTGGCCGGGTCCCTGGCCGCCGCCACCAGGCCATACAGCAGCACATCGTCCATGATGAAGGCGGCGGCGCGGTCGGTTTCGACCAGCGCGAAGGCGTCGGCGTGGTCCTTGCGGGTGATCATGCGCAGCCCGTAGCCCTGGGTGCGGTCGATTTCCTGCAGGGCCGGGATGGTGGTGGTGCCGGCGGTCAGCGCCACCGTCTTGCCTTTCAGGTCGTCCAGGTCATGGATGCCGGCGCGCTTCTTCGACACGATGCTCACCGAGGCGATAAAGATGGTCACGGAAAAGGCCAGGTCCTTCTGCCGCTCCAGGGTATTGGTGGTGGAGCCGCATTCGAGGTCGATGATGTCGTTGACCACCAGGGCGGTGCGGTTGGCCGCGTTCACCGGCCGCAGGATCACTTCCAGCCCGGGCGCCTTCAGGCGCGCGCGGATCGCGTCGACCACCCGGTAGCACAGGTCCATCGAATAGCCGACCGGTCGCTGCTGCTTGTCGAGGAAGGAAAAGGGAATCGAATTGTCGCGAAAGCCCAGGCTGATCACGCCCGTCTCGGCGATCTTGCGCAGCGTCGGCGATTCTTCGGCGGCGCACGGCGCGGCGAGCGCCAGCGCGCCGGCGAGGGCAATCAGCAGCTGCTTGAGTTTCACGTGGTTTTCCCGGCTCCGGCTCGGCATTGCCAGCATGATCCCATAGACGGAGCGCCACGACAACGCAAATGCAAGCGCTATGCAATCAAGGCATAACTAGCGGGAGCGTGGCGTTTGCTTCATTACAGCGAGGGCATGCCGAACTGCGGGAACAGGTCGTCGGCACCGGC
>CAMLHI010000074.1 GCA_946479705.1 uncultured Oxalobacteraceae bacterium | reverse complement strand
ATCGGACCGCCCACCGAGAGCATCGACAGCATCAGGTAATGACCGAACAGGCTGAGCCAGTCATGCCAGCCGAGCACCAGTGGCGGGCTCATGGCCACGCTTTCACTGGCGCGTCCAGGCCAGGCGGAGCGCCATCGGCGACTGCGCAATGGGGCCATGGCCCATATGCGGATCGGCCATGGGGGGCGGGCCCGTCGAAGCGGACAGAATTATTGTTCATGGGACCTTCCGTTCGGGCGCAAGGCGCCGGTACGCGAGCCAGCAGCCGGGCGCACCCAGCGTCAAGAGCACCAGGGCCAATGGCAGATGCAGGAGCGCAACGAGGACAAAGCCGAGAAAGCAGAGGGCCAGGCACCAGGACAGCGGCATCGCGTTGCTATGCAGGGCGCGCGACAGCTTCAGGCCGGCGGCGCCGATCAATCCGGCGGATACGGCGGCCATCCCGCGCAAGGCGCCCGCCACGCCTGGGTGGTCGGCAAAGTGTGCGTGGGCGACGACCATGAGCAAGACCACGATCAGCGGCAAGGTCACCATGCCGGCCAGGGCGGCAAGGGCACCGCGCAAGCCGAAATAGCGTGACCCGATCATCAGCGCAAGATTGATGACGTTCGGCCCCGGCATGATTTGCGCAACTGCCCAGTCTTCGACAAACTCTTCGTGCGTCAGCCATTGCTTGCGCTCAACGAGTTCGCGCTGGACGACGGCCAGTACGCCGCCAAATCCTTGCAAGGCAAGAAAGGTAAATGATACGAACAGGTCAGTCAGGGAGCGCGGGCGCGGCCGTTCGGGCAGGGGCGATTCAGTCATGCCGCATTATGGCGCGGCAATAACAAGGTGTCCATGCCGGCATTGCAGGATCCCGATGAGGCCTGCCGCCCCTGACCCTAAGCGGCGTTCCCGGATGGCGATGACGTCGTGCGCGCCGGCAGGGCAAGCCCACCGCGTCCCGCAAGGCAGTGTGCCTGGCGTATCGTCAGCCAGGCGTTCAGCCGCCGCCGATCCCGCGCATGACGCGCCCGCTGCCCGCGCATGCCGGACAGGGCGTGCCGTTACTCAGTTTTCCACTCCCGCCGCACTGTTCGCAGATATCTTCGGCGGCGCCAGGCGTGCCCGGCTTGGCCTCGTCGCCCGGCTTCAGGCTCGGTTCGGATGGGGTCACCATGATCGTGTCGCCTCGTCGTGTCGGTCAATCGCGCTATTTTAGGCAGCCTGTCATGCGGGCAGCGCCAGCTTGCACAGCGGAAGGTTCAAGCAGGCGTCCGCGTCCTTATGGATGAGGACAATTTCCTGCCATTCGATGGGAATGTGACATTGACTTTGCAGATGGTTGGTGGATACTCGATAGGCAGCAGACGCTCCGTATGAGATATGTCAACATATTCACAAGGATTCCATGCTATGACCCGACAGCACCCTGATGGCTCCGGCACGCTCGCGCTTGCCGAGGACACGTACCAGCGGCAAGACTTGTACCGCCGCGACATCGTCGATCATGGTGTTGCCGTGCAACGCAGCAGCAATACCGTGGCAGCCATCGAGTACCTCAAGGCACACAATATCGATCCGCTGGTGATCGAACGCGTGCTGCTCGAACCCCATCGCCGCCGCGACCTGCGAGCCTGCTGAGGCTTCCTGGCCGCGGCCGCCCGCCCAGGGCGCTTGCGGTTCTCCAAGCCCGTCAGGCCGGACCGTCCACAGACAGGGCCGGCCTCGCCGCGTGCCTGGACGGCACAGCATGCCCAGAAGAGCTTCCCGACCCTGCGCCATTTTCGATGTAAAAATAATATCGTTTGTATCAACTGGCGAGCCCCTGCCAGCAGGCGCTTATACACAAAAAAGGCTCGTAGGAAATTTCCGAATCTTTTTTCCGCCTGTTGAGATTGACTTTCTAAGTCCTTGATTTTAATGGCTAATAAATTTGCCTCCGGAACGGGCATTTTGTTGAAACCCGCATCAGTACACGCTTTGGGGGTGTCAAGAGGCGCTTATCCACATAGATATCCACAATGACTGTGGATATCCGAAAAAGCGCTTTATAAACGGCCACTTACGTTCAGCGGCGGGCTTGCCGGAAGCCCCGGGCGGTCCATGAAAACGCTCTCTCGGCGCGTGGAGCGGAAGCCTCCATTACAAAAATACTTGCGGACATCTACTGGATAAATGTACAGTTCCACTACGATCCCGCATTCGCCGTTCCAATCCCCGCTACCATGTCCGCCGCCACCGCAGAAACCGTCGCCGACGATCCTTTCGCCAGCCTCAACCCCGAGCAACGCGCCGCCGTCGAGCACGACATCGCGCTGGCGCCGTCCGCCTCGCGTCCCTTGCTGGTCATCGCCGGCGCCGGGTCCGGCAAGACCAATACCCTGGCGCACCGGCTTGCACGCCTGATCATGGGTGGGGCCGATCCCCAGCGCATGCTGCTGCTGACCTTTTCGCGCCGCGCCGCCAATGAGATGACCCAGCGCGCCGGCAATGTCCTGCAACGCCTGATGGGCCTGCGCAGCGGCCAGGCTCCAGCCGCGCTGCCCTGGGCCGGCACCTTTCACAGCATCGGCGCGCGCCTGTTGCGCGAGTATGCCGGCCGCATCGGCCTGGACGAGGCCTTCACCATCCACGACCGCGGCGACTCCGAAGACCTGATGGGCATGGTACGCCATGATATCGGCCTGACCCGCACGGAAAAGCGCTTTCCCCTCAAGGGAACCTGCCTGGCCATTTATTCGCGCGTAATCAATAGCCAGGAGCCCTTGGGGCTGGTCCTGCAAAGTACCTTCCCCTGGTGCAGCGAATGGGAAGCGGAACTGAAGACCCTGTTCGGCGCCTATGTCGATGCCAAGCAGGAGCAGAACGTGCTGGACTATGACGACCTGCTGCTGTTCTGGTCCGACATGGCCTCCGACCCGGAGCTCGGGCCGGAAATCGGCGCGCTGTTCGATTACGTGCTGGTGGACGAGTATCAGGACACCAACCGGTTGCAGGCGGCCATCCTGCTGGGCATGAAGCCGGGCGGGGAAGGGGTGATGGTGGTGGGCGACGATGCCCAGGCCATTTATTCTTTCCGCGGCGCGACGGTGCGCAACATCCTCGATTTTCCCAAGCAGTTCAGCCAGCCCGCCAGCGTGGTCACCCTGGACCGCAACTACCGCTCCACCCAGCCCATCCTGGATGCCTCGAACGCGGTCATTGCCGGCGCGCTGGAGCGGCACGCCAAGACCTTGTGGACCGACAAGGCCGCCACCGCCTTGCCGCAACTGGTGCTCATCCCCGACGAAGCCGAGCAGGCGCGCTGGGTCTGCAAGCGCATCCTGGAGCACCGCGAGGCCGGCATGCGCCTGACGGCCCAGGCCGTGCTGTTTCGCGCCGCCAGCCACAGCGCCGCCCTGGAGCTGGAACTGATGCGGCGCAATATCCCCTTCGTCAAATTCGGCGGCCTGAAGTTTCTCGAAGCCTCGCACATCAAGGACGTGCTGGCGGTGCTGCGTTTTGCCGAGAACCCCAGTGGCCGGCTGGCCGGTTTCCGCGTCGCCCAGCTGATTCCCGGCATCGGTGCCGCCACCGCGACCCGCCTGCTCGACGCGATGGCCGAGGCGGCCGATCCCTTGCAGGCGCTGGATGCGTTTGCCGCGCCGCCGCGCAGTGCTGCCGACTGGAACGGTTTCGTGCAGCTGTACCGCGCCTTGCGCACGCCCGGCCTGCGCTGGCCGGCCGACATCGAGCTGGTGCGTAACTGGTACCTGCCCCATCTCGAACGCCTGCACGACGACGCCCAGGTGCGCGCGGCCGACGTGGCCCAGCTGGCGCAACTGGCCCATGGCTATGGGTCCCGCGAAACGTTCTTGACCGAAATCACGCTCGATCCGCCGGAAGCCACCAGCGACCGCGCCGGGCCGCCGCTGCGGGACGAAGACTACGTCATCCTCTCGACCATCCATTCCTCCAAGGGGCAGGAGTGGAAGTCGGTGCACGTGCTCAATGTGGTCGATGGCTGCATTCCATCGGACATGAGCACCGGCAACACTGCCGACATCGAAGAGGAGCGCCGGCTGCTGTACGTGGCGATGACCCGTGCGCGCGAGCATCTGCACCTGGTGGTCCCAAACCGCTTTTTCATCAAGCAGCAAGCCCAGATGGGCGACCGGCATGTCTACGCGGCGCGCACGCGCTTCCTCAGCCCGGCCATGCTCAAGCATTTCGACGAGTGCGTCTGGCTCACCGCCGATACCGCCAAGAGCAAAACACCGATGCCCGACAGCGTGCGCATGCTGGTGCGTGAGCGCGCCCGGAGCGCCTGGAAATAGGGGGCCGCGCCAGCTGTTATCCCCCGCCCGGCAAGTTTTAGGAATCCGCCTAACACTCCCCGCCGAGGTGCCGAAGGCCCTACGCTAAGTCATTGATTTTTCGATGCTTAATTTTTGCTTGGGAAATGGGCATTTTGTTGAAAGCCGCATAAATACTGGCTTTGCGGCTTGTCAAGTGGGGCTTGTCCACAAAGTTATCCACATATTTTGTGGATAGCATGAAAAGTCCAAGCATATCAATCACTTAACATGAGCACCTTCATGAATTGCCATTTGGAAACTCAACGCTGCGCACCGCGGCCGCGCCGCGCCCGTGCGTGCGGGCGGGCCGCGCGCAGCGCTTCATACCGGTCCAGGAAGGCGCTGTAGGCCCGCTCCGGGCCGACCGGCACGATGCGGTCGCCATGGGGTGGCGGCAGGTGCCCCCAGTCCATCCAGGCGCGCGGCAAGAGATCGCGCAATTCGGTGGCCATGCAGACCAGGTCGGCGTGTTTCACATCGGGGTGGCTATCGTCGAACTGGAATTCGCTGCGCAGCGCCTGCTTGATGGGGCGCACCCTTTCCTTGACGAAGTCGACGCCCAGCATCACTTTCACGGGCGACGGCCAATCGCCGAGGAATTCCTCGCAATCGTGCATCAGCGCATCGTAGGCCAGTGCAGCCGGCACCAGGTACGACGCCATGATGCAATGTTCCGCCACCGAATACCATGGCCGGGTGGCGCCGCCCCAGCGCGGTTGCGCCGCCAGGCAATGGGCGATATCGCTGATCGGCATGCCGCCCGCGTCCGGCTGGGTCAGGTCGAACACAAAGCCCGAAGGGAGCAGGATGGCGGTGCGGCCATCCGGTTTATTGAACAGGTCGAAAGTCATGGGTCCAGGTCGAAGCCGGGCCGGTACGCGGCCCACGCCCTCATCTTACCCGTCCCGGCTGGCGTACAATAGCGCCTTTGGTTTTCTGTTCCCTTTCCCCATGGACACCTTGATCGATGACGGCGCGGCGCGCTCGGCGCGGCTGGCCACGCCCGCATGCCTGATCGCCATGCAAGCGGCGTCCGTGCGCCTCTGCCTGCTCGAAGTGGGTTGCGGGAGCCGTTCATCGTTCGAGGCCGCGCATATCCCCGGCGCCGCCTACCTCGATACCGGCGAGCTGGAGTCCCCGCCGCTGTGGAACAAGGTCGACGACGCGCAGCTGCTGGCCGTGCTGCTGGGGCGCGGCATCGACGCCGCCACCACCGTCATCCTGTATGGACGCGCCATGCTGGCGCCGGCCCGCGCGGCCCACCTGCTGCTCTACGCCGGCGTGCGCGACGTGCGCTTGCTCGACGGTGGGCTGGACGCCTGGCGCGCGGCCGGCGGCGCCAGCGCCAGCGGTGGCGGCCGCACACCGCCAGCGGCGGCGCACTTCGGCGCGCCATTTCCCGCGCGCCCGGACTGGCTGGCCAGCCTGGTTCAGGTACAGCGCATCGTGAAGGAGGGCGGGGCGGTCCTGGCCAGCATCCGCACCCGCGCGGAATTCGAAGGGGAAGTGTCCGGCTACAGCTATATCGCCGCGCGCGGCGATTTGCCCGGCGCGCGCTGGGGGCGCGCCGGCGCTGATGGCGACGTCAACAGCATGTGCGATTACCTGGATGGGACCGGCAAGCTGCTGCCGCTGGCCGCGATAGCGGCGATGTGGCAGGCGCAGGGCATCGATCGCGCGGCGCCGCTGGTGTTTTATTGCGGCACCGGCTGGCGCGCTTCGCTGGCGTTCTTTTGCGCCTGCGCGATGGGGTGGGATCAGATTGCCGTGTTCGACGGCGGCTGGCTCGAATGGAGCCGTGCCGCCGCGCGCGCCGATGCGGCGCGCCGCAGCAGGGCCAGGCCCGCCAGCGCCGCCACAATCAGCCAGAAAGTGGCCGGTTCCGGCACCTCGCCCTGGTCGCCCTGCGCGTCCTGACGCCCCGTTTCCGGCAGCGTTCCCGGCGCTAGCAAGGCCAGCAGTTCCTTGTCGGGAGGCCCTGCCGGGTCGTGCGGGGCGCCGGCCGGCGTGCCCGGGTCGCCGGGAGGGTTGTTCAGGCCCGGAGTGTCGGGCCCCGGCCCAAGGCCGTTGGCCTGGTGCGGCAAGGATGGCGGCGTCGCGCCCGAATTGCCATCCGTGCTGCCGCCGGCCGCGCCATTGCCGGAGCCGCCGGCCGCGCCATTGTCGGAGCCGCCGGCCGCGCCGTCGTCGGAGCCGGCGGCCGCGCCGTCGTCGGAGCCGCCGGCAGGATCGATCGCGACCAGGGTTGGCAAGGGCGCGGTGATCTGCGGGTCATTGCCGCCGCCCACCGATTCGGTGCCCGTGGCCGATCCAGTGAAAAAGCCGCCTACGGTGCTCAAGTTGGTCGATTGCCAGCCTGGCACCGCGCCCATGCCGGAACGCGCGCCGCTGCTCACGCTCAACACAGGACTGCCGCTGCCAGCATCGCCAGCCTGGGCGCTCGCCACGAAGGGGCCTTCCGAATCCAGCGGCATGGCGGCGTCGAGCAGCTCGATGGAAGGCTCCTCGGCCGATACCGGCAATTGGGGCTGATCGGAAATCCGGTTGCCGCAGCGCGTGCGCATTTCATTGATGCCATCGGTGAGCAGGGTTTCGCCCTTGGCCAGCATGACTTTCTTGGTCGTCCAGTACACCTTGTTGCCAATCCGGTAAGAGACATAGACGGCGCGCGGAGCGCTCACCCGCACCACGTGGGCGGCCTCGGTATCGATGTTGGCATAGTGGGCCGCCACCACGCGGTCGGATCGGATCGCTGTCAGCAGCTCGTTCTTGCTGCGCACCCCGCCCGCCACCACCGAGTGCGGATACACGATGCGCGCGCTGCGCACCGGTGTGTCGGTCACGGTGATGCCTTCGGGCGCAGCGGCGGTAATCACCGATGTGGTCAGGGGGGGCGCGTTAAAGGGCCGGGCATGGCGCGGCGCGGTTTCCTCGTTCTGAAGGTACAACACGCCGCCGGCCACCACCAGGCCGAGCACCGGCAGAATCCGCAAATATTTGCGGAACTTGGTGCGGGATCGCAAGTGACGATAGGCGCTGGCTGACATGAGTGGCGGTCGGATGGTGGGACAATTCATTCAGATTATCATCATTTCTCATAGTAAATCTACATTTTTATCGGAAATATTCGTTACTGTCGTGTCTACACCATTGCGGAGGCGCGGCCCGAACCGGGAAAAAGTTGAGGCGCGCGCGGCTTTGGGTACAATCGACGCGACAGCGCCACTGGCGGCGCCGCGGAGCGCGCAAATGCAACACAGCGGCATGGAACACGAGGGCGGGCAGATCGAGTGCGACCTGCTGGTTGTCGGCGGTGGCATCAATGGCGTGGGCATCGCCCGCGACGCGGCCGGGCGCGGCCTGTCGGTGGTGCTGTGCGAAAAAGACGATCTGGCGTCCCACACGTCCTCGGCGTCGAGCAAGCTGATCCACGGCGGCCTGCGCTACCTGGAGCACCATGAATTCGGCCTGGTGCGCAAAGCGCTGGCCGAACGCGAGGTCTTGCTGCGCAGCGCGCCGCACATCATGTGGCCGCTGCGTTTCGTGATGCCGCACGACGCCGGCCAGCGCCCGGCCTGGCTGATCCGCGCCGGCCTGTTCCTGTACGACTGCCTGGCGCGGCGCGAATTCCTGCCCGCCTCGCGCGCGCTGGCCCTGGCCGGTCACCCGGCCGGCGCGCCGCTCAAGGCGCAATTCGCGCGCGGCTTCGAGTATTCCGACGGCTGGGTCGACGACGCCCGCCTGGTGGTGCTGGCCGCGCTCGACGCGCGCGAACGCGGCGCGCGCATCCTCACGCGCACCGCCTGCGCCGACCTGCGCCGCGGCGCCACCCACTGGCAGGCCAGCCTGGTCCGCGCCGACGGCCGCCCGGCCCGGGTCAAGGCACGCTGCCTGGCCAATGCGGCCGGCCCGTGGGCCGCGCGCCTGCTCGGCGGTGCCCAGCCGCTGCGGCTGATCAAGGGCAGCCACATCGTCGTGCCGCGCCTGTTCGAGCACCCCTATGCCTATATTTTCCAGCACCCGGATGGCCGCATCGTGTTCGCCATTCCCTATGAGCGCGAGTTCACCCTGATCGGCACCA
>CAMLHI010000073.1 GCA_946479705.1 uncultured Oxalobacteraceae bacterium | reverse complement strand
CCGGTCAGGCGAAGGCGCGCTGTTCGCCCTTGCCGTACAGGTTGGAGAAGCAGCGGCCGCACAGGCCCGCGTGCTCGGCGTGGCTGCCGACGTCGGCGCGATAATGCCAGCAACGTTCGCACTTGGGCGCACTGGAGGCCGCCACGGCGATGGCTTCGTCGTCGGCGCTGGCCACCTGCACCGCTTGCGCTGCCGAGGTGATGAAGACGAACTTGAGGTCGTCGCCCAGGCTGGCCAGCAGCTGGTATTTGTCGGCGGCGGCCTGGATGGTCAGCTCGGCCTGCAGCGAGGAACCGATCGCGCCGGAGGTGCGCAATTCTTCGAGTTCCTTGGTGACGGCGGCGCGCACTTCGCGCAGGGCGGCGTATTTGCCGAGCAGGGCGGCGGCATCCGGCGCTTGCGGCAGCTCCCAGAAGGTCTGGGTGAAGATGGTGTCGTCGCTGGCGGCATAGGCGTCGGCGCCGGCGAACACGGCCCAGGCTTCCTCGGCGGTGAAGGACAGGATCGGGGCCATCACGCGCAGCAGGCTTTGGGTGATGTGCCACAGCGCGGTCTGGGCCGAGCGACGCGCCGGCGAATCGACGGCACTGGTGTACAGGCGGTCCTTGAGGATGTCGAGGTAGAAGCCGCCCAGGTCTTCGGAGCAGTAGTTCTGCAGCTTGGCCACGACCGGGTGGAATTCGTAGCGCTCGTAGTGGGCCGCGATGTCGGCCTGCAGCTGGGCCATCGAGGCGATGGCGTAGCGGTCGATCTCGAGCAGCTCGGCTACCGGCACGGCGCTAGTTTTGTGGTCGAAGTCCGAGGTGTTCGCCAGCAGGAAGCGCACCGTGTTGCGGATGCGGCGGTAGGCTTCGGTGACGCGCTTGAGGATCTCGTCGCTGATCGCCAGTTCGCCGGTGTAGTCGGTCGAGGCGACCCACAGGCGCAGGATGTCGGCGCCGAGGGTGTCGGAGATCTTTTGCGGCGCCAACGTGTTCCCCAGCGACTTGGACATCTTCTTGCCTTCGGCGTCGACCGTGAAGCCGTGCGTGAGCAGGGCCTTGTAGGGCGGCGCGCCGTTGAGCATCGAGGAGGTCAGCAGCGAGGAGTGGAACCAGCCGCGGTGCTGGTCCGAGCCTTCCAGGTACAGGTCGGCCGGGAAGTGCGACTGCTGGGCGTGCGAGCCGCGCAGCACGGTCTGGTGGGTGGTGCCGGAATCGAACCAGACGTCCAGGGTGTCCTTGTTCTTTTCGTAGAGGGCGGCGTCATCGCCCAGCAGCTCGCGCGGATCGAGCTTGAGCCAGGCGTCGATGCCGTCCTGGTCGATCAGCCTGGCCACCTGCTCGAGCAGCTCGGGGGTGCGCGGATGCAGCTCGCCGGTTTCCTTGTGGATGAAGAAGGCCATCGGCACGCCCCACTGGCGCTGGCGCGAGAGGGTCCAGTCGGGACGGTTTTCGATCATGCCGTGCAGGCGCGCCTGGCCCCAGTCGGGGAAGAACTGGGTGGCGGCGATGCCTTCCAGGGCGGTCTGGCGCAGGCTCGGGCCGCCGTCCTTGGGCGTGATGTCCATGCCGGCGAACCACTGGCTGGTGGCGCGGTAGACGATCGGGGTCTTGTGGCGCCAGCAGTGCATGTAGCTGTGGTCGAACATCTTCAGTTCGAACAGGGCGCCGGCGTCGGTCAGGGCGCTGCAGATCGGTTTGCTGGCTTCCCAGATGGTCAGGCCGCCGAACAGCGGCAGGGTCGAGGCGAAGCGGCCGTCGCCCATCACCGGGGTGAGGATTTCGTCGTCCTTCATGCCGTGCGATTTGCAGGAGATGAAGTCGTCCTGGCCGTAGGCGGGCGCGGAGTGGACCACGCCGGTGCCGCTGTCGGTGGTGACGTAGTCGGCCAGGTAGACCGGCGAACGGCGGTCGTAGAAGGCGTCGCGTGCGTGCAGGGGGTGCTTGAAGGCGATGCCTTCCAGGGCAGCACCCAGGGTGGTGGCCAGGATTGAGCCTTCGAGCTTGTAGCGCTGCAGGCAGGCTTCGACCAGGTCGGCGGCCAGGATCAGCAGCAGCGGCTGGCCGTTACGGCTGGTCTGCACCAGCGCGTAGCGCACTTCCGGATTGACGTTGAGGGCCTGGTTGGACGGGATGGTCCAGGGCGTGGTGGTCCAGATGACGATGAAGCCGTCGCCGGGCGGCAGGGCGTCCACGCCGAAGGCCTGGGCCAGTTTGGCCGGCTCGGCGAAGGGGAAACCGACGTCGATGGCGGGGTCGCGTTTGTCCTGGTATTCCACTTCCGCTTCGGCCAGGGCCGAGCCGCAGTCGAAGCACCAGTTGACCGGCTTGAGGCCGCGGTAAACGTAGCCTTTTTCGAGCAGCTTGCCGAGGGCACGCAGTTCGTCGGCTTCGTTGCGGAAGTTCATGGTGAGGTAGGGATTGTCCCATTCGCCCAGCACGCCCAGGCGGATGAAATCCTTTTTCTGGCGCTCGACCTGTTCGGTGGCGTAAGCGCGCGCCTTGGTGAGCACTTCGGCGGTCGGCAGGTTCTTGCCGTACAGCTTTTCGATCTGGATTTCGATCGGCATGCCGTGGCAATCCCAGCCGGGCACGTAGGGCGCGTCGAAGCCGGCGATGGTGCGCGACTTGACGACCATGTCCTTGAGGATCTTGTTGACGGAATGGCCGAGGTGGATGTCGCCATTGGCGTAGGGCGGGCCGTCGTGCAGCACGAACATGGGGCGGCCCTTGGCGGCCTTGCGCACGCGTTCGTAGATCTTTTTGTCCTGCCATTGCTTGACCCAGCCCGGCTCGCGCTTGGCGAGGTCGCCGCGCATGGGGAAGGGGGTGTCGGTCATGTTGACCGGGTACTTGCTTTCAGGCTTCTTGGCGGCTTTGGGATTCGGTGCGGCGGGTTTGCTGGTATCGGACATGTTTTTCTTTAACGTGAAGCTTCAGTGAGTTCGGAAGGGACGCTGGTCTGGCGGCATCGGCCGCGCGCGGCGCGCGTCAAATTCGGTCGGTGGCGGTCAGGGCGCCGGCGCGCCGGGCAAACCAGGCGCGCGCTTGCTGGCCGTCGCGTTCGATGGCGGCGGTCAGGGCGTCGAGGCCGTCGTATTTTTCTTCGTTGCGCAGCTTTTCCAGGAATTCGACACGCACCAGTTTGCCGTAGCAGGAGCGGGCGAAGTCGAACAGGTGCACTTCGAGCAGCATGCGTCCGCTGTCGTCGACCGTCGGGCGCACGCCCAGGCTGGCGACGGCCGGCAGCGGCGCGGGGCCGAGGCCGTGCACTTGCACGACGAAAATGCCGGACAGGGCGGGGCGGTGCATCACGCGCAGGTTGAGCGTGGGGAAACCCAGGGTGCGGCCCAGTTTCTGGCCGTGGATCACGTGGCCGGACATGGCATAGCCGTGGCCGAGCAATTGCTTGGCCTGGGCGAAGTCGCCGGCGGCCAACGCGGCGCGCACGGCAGATGACGAGATGCGCTGCTGGCCGTGCATCACGGTAGGCAGAGTCTCGACCTGGAAGCCATGGCGCTGGCCGGCCTCGATGAGCATGGCGACATTGCCGGCGCGCCGGGCGCCGTAGCAGAAATCGTCGCCGACCATCAGCCACTTGACGTGCAAGCCCTCGACCAGCACACGCTCGACGAATTCCTGCGGCGAGATGCTGGCGAAATGGGCGTTGAAGTGTTCGACGATGACGCGGTCGATGCCGGCGTTCGACAGCGATTGCAGCTTGTCGCGCAGGTTGGCGATGCGGTTCGGCGCCTTGGACAGGTCGCCACTTTTCTCGGCAAAAAATTCGCGCGGGTGCGGTTCGAACGTCATCACGGCCGCTTCCAGGCCGAGTGTGGCGGCAGCGGCACGCACGCGTCCCAGCAGGGCCTGGTGGCCGCGGTGGACGCCGTCGAAATTGCCGATCGTGAGCGCGCAGGGAGCGCGCGCCGCATCGTTGGGAAGACCGCGAAAAACCTTCATGGGCAGGATGACAGTTCTGATGCGAAACAGACGAAATACAAGATTATACGGTCAAAGTAAAAAAGCGCTGCCTGCGGGTTGCAGACAGCGCCTTTTCACGGCGGCATCGCGCAGCGATCAGGACATCGGGTGGTTGATGGCCATGATCCAGTAGCGGGCCAGCTCGGCCGTACCATCGGTGCCGCGCACGGTCTTGAGCACGTTGATGGCTTGCTGCTTCTTGCCGGCGACGGCATAGGCTTCGCCCAGGCGCAGCTTGGCGTCTTCCGGATTTTTCAGGTCGCTGGCCTTGGCGGCCGCTTCCATCATGGCCAGGCCCTTGTCGGCCTTGCCGTCCTGCACCAGGGCATAGCCCAGGGCCAGCAAGCCTTCATTGTCCTTGGCCTTGACCAGGGCCGCTTCGTTGGCCGCGAGGTTCCTGGCGTCGTCGGCCAGGGTCTTGTCGGCCAGGTCCTTCAGACGCTTGTGGCGGTCGGCGTCGGCGCCAGTGCCCAGCACGCCGCTCTTGTAGCCGCGGTCGATGATCTTGAGGGCTTCGGCAGGGGCTTTCGCCTGCAGCGCCAGCTGGGCCATTTCCAGGAATTCGCTGGGCTTCTTGATCAGGTTATTGACGAACTTGAGACGGTAGACGTCGATCGACAGGCGGCCCGCGAAGCCTGGCTTGGCCGTCACGCGATTCAGCAGGTCGGTCCAGTAGTTAACCTTGGGATAGTTCGCTGCCAGCTTTTCGATGACATTGACATAGCCGGCCTTGTCGCCGGTCTTGTTGTACAGATTGGCCAGCATGCCGTACTGGTCTTCGGTCGGCGGGCGGCCGGCTTTTTCAGCGGCGGCCAATTCGTTGGCCAATTCCTTGGTATTACCTTGGAAGAAATAGTTCTGAATGAGGTAAGTGCGCAACTTGGGATCGTTGCCATCCTTGAGCGCCTTCTGGATCAGGGCATTGGCCTTGCCGTACTCCTTGGCGCGGATGTAGTTACCGATCAGCCCTTCTTCGAAATTCTTGCGTTCGGCAGCGGTCAGCTTGCCCGAATCGAGCAGTTTTTCGATGGCCTTGTTGGCAACGTCATAGTCGCCCGCGCTCGACGCGGCGGCAGCGCGCACGCGTTCGATCAAATAGCTTTCATTGGGTGTCTTGCCGCTGACATTGTCGGCGTCGCGCAGTTTGCCCAGTGCGTCCTTGAATTTTCCCTGCTTCATCAGCGTCTGCGCTGCCTGCAGTGGGACGCCAACTTCCGCGCGCACCGTTTCGGCGGCGACAGCGGTGGACAGGCCCAGCATTGGGCTTGCTGCGGTAAAACCAATTGCGGCCATGGCGAGGCCGAGGTGGGCGAGACGATTTTTGATCATTGGAAATCTTTCAGTCAAAAAGGACACGGCAGGGGATACCTGCCGTGTCCGAACAGGGCACTCGAAAAACCGTAGCGAGCGCCTCAAGTGTCGTTCGAGAAGCGCAGCCGTACGGAGGTACGGTGAGCATCGCAGGACGAGAATTGCGGCGCGCAGTAGGTTTTTCGAAATGACCTATAGTCATAAACGATTATTGGAACTGCTCGTTGCCGACCATGCCGATCTTGGTGACGCCCAGGCGCTGGGCGGAAGCCATGACGCCAGCAACATACTTGTACGACACCAACTTGTTGGGTCGCAGATGCACTTCCGGTTGATCGGCCTGTGCTGCGATGCCCATCAGCTTCTGTTCCAGCGTTGCGCGATCCGGGATTACCACGTTGTCGACCAGGATCGTGCCGTCGAAGTCGACGTCGATCGTCACGACCACGGGATCCTTGATCGGTGGCGAGGACGGGCCCACTGGCAAATTCAGGTTGACCGAGTGGTTTTGCCTCGGAATCGTGATAATCAACATGATAATCAAGACCAACATCACGTCGATCAAGGGAGTCATGTTCATTTCCATCATTGGTTCTGGATCGGCCCCTTGGCTACCAGAACCCCCGACATTCATAGACATAGTGTTTCCTTTTCAAATCTGGGCATTCCACCGCCGCCAGCCAGGCTGGCGGCGGCGAAGACATTACATCTTGTCAGGCGTATCGGTAACGAAACCGACCTTTTGAATCCCAGCACGTTGTGCCGTGAAAATCACCTTGCCGATGAACTCGTATTTCGTTTCCTGATCGCCGCGTACGTGTACTTTCGGTTGCGGCAGCTTGACCGATTCCTTCTTCAGGAACTCGAACAGGGCATCGGTGTTCTCGAGCTTGGTCTGGTTCCAGTACATTTCGCCGTCTTTGTTGACAACGATGTTAACGTCTTCCGGCGTAGGTTTGATGACCTGGTTGAGTTCCTCGGGCAGCTTAATTTTTTGCAGCTTGAGGACGACCGGGCTCGTAATCAGGAAGATGATCAGCAGAACCAACATGATGTCGACGAGCGGCGTCGTGTTGATTTCTGACATGACTGCATCTTCTTCTCCGCTATCGGAGCCGACACTCATCGACATGATTTATCCAATCTTTTTAGCGCCGGCGGCACGGCCAGCTTCGGAGGTCGACATCGCGCCCGAGATCAGCACCGAGTGCACATCGGCCGAGAAGGAACGCACGTCTTCCATGGCGCTCTTGTTACGACGCACCAGCCAGTTGTAACCCAGCACGGCAGGAACGGCCACGAACAAACCGAAGGCGGTCATGATCAGCGCTTCACCCACTGGACCGGCAACCTTGTCGATCGATGCGTTACCCGACATACCGATGGCGGTCAGCGCATTGTAAATACCCCACACGGTACCGAACAGACCGATGAACGGTGCGGTCGAACCGACGGTCGCCAGGAAGGACAGGCCGTCTTGCAGACGCGACTGAACTTTTTCCACAGCGCGCTGGACCGACATGGTGACCCAGGTCGACAGGTCGATCTGCTCGAGCAGGGCGCCGTCGTGGTGCTGGGAAGCCTTGGTACCGGTCTCGGCGATGAAGCGGAATGGCGAGCCTTCTTTCAGCGATGCCGAACCGGCGGCGATCGACGACGCTTTCCAGAACTTGGCCGTCACTTCTTTCGATTGCTTGAAGATCTTGGCCTGGTCGATCAGCTTGGTGATCAGGATGTACCACGAACCCATCGACATGATCGACAGAATGATCAGGGTGCCACGGGCCACGAAGTCGCCTTCGCTCCACAGTGCCTGGATGCTGTATGGGTTCTTGACGGCTTCCTTGGCTTCCTTGCCTGCTGCTGGTGCTTCGCCGGCTGGAGCTGCTGCCGGGGCCGCTGCATCTGCTGCCGGCGCTGCCGCTGCTGCCGAAGCAGGCGCGTCAGCGAAGGCTGGTGTGGAAACCAGCGCCGCAGCTGCCGTAACCGAGAACAGGACAGCCGCCAGGACAGCGGACAAACGGGTATTCTTAAACATGCTTCCTCCAAAATATAAAATAATCAGTTCGCTGAGCATAATGACAACGAAAATCACAATGTGAGACTTATAAGTACTGCCGTCTCGGTTCTTAGTCCAGCTTCCATTCGTATTGCACGCTCGTCCAAGCCGCTTCCGGTTTGCCGTCCACCATGCCGGGCTTGAATTTGCAACGGCTCAGTCCGTTAACCGCCGCCTTGTCCAGGTCGCGGAATCCGCTCGACTTGAGCACTTCCGCCTTGGCGACGCGGCCATCGGCGCCGATCAGAAACTGCACGGTCACAATACCGGTTTCTTCGTTGCGCAGCGACGCTTTCGGATACTCGGGTTTGCACGATTCCAGGTCGAACACCGCGGCGACACGCAGGGGGCCGGTACTGGCCGGCGCGGAAGGCCCGGGCGTGGACGGAGCCTGCGGACGAATCTCGGTCGTGGTCGGCTTGGCGGTGGTCGTGTTGGAGATCACGTTTTGCTGCGGTGGCGGTTGCTGCACGTTGACTTCAACCGGCGGGATGAACGGCGGCGGCGGCGCCTTCGTTTCCGGCGGCGGAGGAGGCGGCGGCAGCTCCTTTGGAGGAGGCGGCTTCACCTCTTCGATGATCTTTGTTTCCACGGCTTCGGTCACCTTGGCAACCATGCGGGTGCCAAGCCCGCTGACGATACCCCACGCTACCAGCGCGTGAACCAGGATAACGACCGCAATGCCAGTGAAATTCTTCCCGGGGTTCTTCTGCGAAAAATTCATGCCTGCTTCCTCCAATACCAACTCTTTTTTTTGTGGCTTCTTAAACCCACAAAACACGACGAAAGCTTGAGCCGTATCCGGGACGTCGGCGAATTATACCTACGAATTCTTTTTTGCACATGTCTTTTTGTACTCCGAAACCGGTTCGATTCGAGAGCGTGAAAAGGGTTTCAAGTGCTTGATTTCCTGCTATTTCTTGCATCATTTATGTAGGAAATGCAAGCCTTCGAAACCGTGCATTATCGGGCATTTCCGCAAACGAGACATCACACGGAAATACTGGAATGACACCGTAGTAAATTCTGCCCTCTGGTGTTGCAACGCGAACAAACATCGACGCCGATGTGGCGTTTCTGATCACTATAGCCAGTTTCAGCTGGGGGTGCCGCGCTATTGAA
>CAMLHI010000072.1 GCA_946479705.1 uncultured Oxalobacteraceae bacterium | reverse complement strand
CCTTCCGGCGTGCCGCTGGTCGGGTAGGCCAGGTCGTGGCGCGCGCGGAACACGCGGCGGTAGCCGGCCGCGCCGAATTCGCGGTCCAAATCGTCGATGCCGAATACCCACTGGGCGATGCGCACGGCCAGGTTGTTCTGGATGCGCGAGTAGGTGTGGCGGTCGTTGATGGGGGTATTGATGATCAGGAACAGCTCGGGGCCGCAGGCCAGCAGCTCGCGCAGCTTGGCCTTGAAGTCGGGCAGGTAGTGCAGGGAGCTGGTGCAACTGACGATGTCGGCCTTGGCGGGCAGGGCGCCATCGCTGAGGAACAGGGTCTTGCCGTGCTCGGCGGCGAACAGCTTGGCCATCCAGGGCGAGGCCAGCTGCACGAATTCGGGCGTTTCGACCACGTGGTAGTGCAGCTGCGCGGCCAGTTCCGGCCCCACCACCTTGGCGATTTCCACGTACTGCTTGGCGGCGCCGCCGCCGAAGTCGACCACCGTCTGCGGTCCCAGCGCCAGCCGGCTCGCCACCAGGGTCGGCAGGATCGTGCTGCCCCAGCGGCGCGCTTCGTTCAGCCCGCCCCACGGCTGCGCCAGCAGGGCGATGGTTTCATTGAGCTGGTTGGTGGCATGGACGATATTGATTTCCTGCGTGGCGTACGTGCCTTCCAGCTGGATGAACTCGGCCGCGCTGCCTTCGAAAAAAATATCGCTCATGGTCTTACCAGCCTTCGTTGATGACCGCGCAGATGCGCTCGATGTGCTCGCGCCCGATCTTGGTGTGCAGCGGCAGCACCAGGTAGCGGTCTTCCAGCGCGTCCATATTGGGCAGGTCGCTGCGGCGCTCGCCGAAGATTTTGTAGCGGTCGTTGCGGTAGTGGACCTGGGCCGATTCGATGCCGGCTTCGCGCAGCTTCTTCATCAGGCCGACGCGGTCGCTGTCGACGATGATGGTCAGCAGCCAGGAGGCATTGAAGTAGCCGTCGCCGGTCGACTTGCCGACGATGCGCACGCGCTCGGACGTCAGGCTTTCCTCGTAGACCTTGAACAGGCTGTTGCGGTAGGCGATCACGTTCTCGATGTCGCGCAGGCCGGCCAGGCCGATGCCGGCGGCGATGTCGTTCATCTGGTACTTGTAGCCGATGTCGACGATGTCGTTTTCCCAGATGCCGCCCTGCTTGGCGGCGCGGTCGATGCCGAACCAGCGCAGCTTCTTGCCCAGGTTGAGCAGCTCGCCATCCTTGATCGCCACCAGCCCGCCGTCGCCGGTGGTCAGGGTCTTGATCGCCTGGAAGGAGAAGATCGTGAAGTCGGCCAGCTGGCAGGCAAAGGTGCCTTCGGCCTGGGAGCCGAGCGAGTGGGCCGCGTCCGAGATCAGCTTGAGATTGTGCTTCTTGCACAGCGCGTTCAGGGCCGCGTAATCGTTCGGCACGCCGCCGTAGTCGACGCAGGAAATGGCCTTGGTTTTCGGCGTGATCTTGCGCTCGACATCGGCCACGTTCAGGTTCATGGTTTCCTGGTCGATGTCGGCGAACACGGGCGTCGCGCCAATGTAGAGCAGCGGGATGCTGGTCGCCGTGCAGGTAAAGACCGGCACGATGACTTCGTCGCCCGCTTCCACGCCGGCCAGCAGGTAGGCCAGGTGCAGCGCATCGGTGCCGCTGCCGACCGACAGCGGCTCGTGCGAGCCGAGGAACTTTTCCTTGAACAGCTGCTCGAACTTGTCGACCTTCGGACCCTGGCCGATCCAGCGGCCGGACAAGGTATCGGCCACTTCCTCGATGGCGCCTTTGGGGATGTGCGGATAAAACAGCGGCACGCCATCTTTTTCGTCCAGCAGCGGGTATTCGTTCATTGCCTTGTTGCTCATGTCAAGCTCCCTTCGTATTGGGTGGATTGTTCGCTGCACCCGCCTGTTGGGCAATGCCGCGCTGGTAGTTCTGTAACATCGTGATCATGGTTTCATTGCTGCCGCATTCGCCTTCGGCTTCATCCTGGTGGCGCCCGTCGGCGCGCACGCGCACCGCCATTTCGCTGGTGTAGGCAGCGAAGGCGACGCCTTGCAGCAGCAGGGTGGCCAGCAGCAGCGCCTCGGCCTGCAGGTTCTTGCGAAACAGCGGCGCGGCGTGCCAGAAGGCGTCGTAGCGGCGCCCGTACACTTCCGCGCCGGCGTAATTGCACAGCGCGAAGCGGTCGTTCAGTCCGCCCCATTTCTGCCAGCTTGGGGTCATCGCGCGCGCCGCGCCTTCCAGCTGGGGCAGGTAGCGCGCGATGTCGAGGCGGTCGCGGTACAGCAGGTCCGGGCGCAGGAAAATCACTGCGTCGGGACGGCTGCCTTCGAGCAGCGCGAAGCTGCGCTTGACCGAAAACAGCTCGCGCACGATGTTGCGCGTGCTGGCGTGCTGGTCCTGGTAATAGTCGTCCAGGCCGAGGCGCAGGATGGTCGGCGTGATGTGCTCGTCGAAGGCGGCCTGGTCGATGTATTCGTGGCGGCGCGGCCGCAGCAAGTCTTCGAAATTGGCTTCCGGCGCCAGGTTGCTTTCCTGGCTGCGCGCATTCGAAAAGGTGCCGCGCGGGCGCATCAGCGCGCCCACCACGTCCACTTCCAGTCCGGCTTCCTTGAGCGGGGCGATCACGTTCGCTTCGATCGAGGCGACGGTGTGCGACAGGCTCCGGTTCAGTCCGAAAAAGCAGAGGGCGATTTTATTCATGGCGATCCCGCTTGGGTAAGTAAGGCATGCTATCTGAACACCGCATGCGCTGCAATGGAGAAAGACTCTCGGGCTCTCAGGCTCTCAGGGCTCGCGCAGGGACTCGTCCATGGCTTTCGACAGCGGCCATAGCAGGTACGACAACACGGTGCGCTTGCCCACCACGATCTCGGCCGACATGGTCATGCCGGGCAAGAGGCGGTCTTCGGCCTTCATGCCCTTGAGCCGGCCGGCGCTCACGTCCACCAGCGCCAGGTAGTAGGCATCCGGGCCGCCGCTGCCGCCTTCGCGGCGGAAGGCGTCGCCGCTGATGACCCGTACCTTGCCCTCCAGCCCGCCATGCTTCTGATAGGGGAAGGCATCGAATTTCAGGTGCGCGCTGGCGCCCGGTTTCACGTGGCCGACGTCGAGCGCATCGAGGCGCACTTCGGCTTCCAGCTTGCCGCCCAGCGGCACCAAAGTGAAGAAGGCTTCGGCTTCCTTGACCACCGAGCCCGGTGACAGCTTGGCAATATCGAGCACCACGCCGTCGGCCGGCGCGATCAATTGGATGTGCTCGCGGCGCTTGTCGGCCTTGTTGAGCTGCTCACGCAGGGTGGCGCTTTCGCGCGATGTGCTGAGCAATTCTTCCATGGTTTTTTGGCGCCAGTTGTTGCCAAACGCCGACAGATCGGCTTCCGCCACGGCCAGGTCGCGCGCGATTTCATGCTCGCGGTTGACGGTCAGGTCCAGCTCGCGCTCCACGCTCAGGCGGTTGTCCTGGGCTTGCAGCAATTGCAAACGGGCGCCGTACTGCTGGGCTACCAGCTTTTCCTGCATGGCTTCGATCTCGCGCAGGGCCTTGACCCGGTTGGCCAGGGTGGTCTGGTCGCGCCGGTTGGTTTCCAGCGTGGCGCGCAGCTTGGCCACGGTCTCGCGCAGGCGCACCGCCTGGGACTGGTAGTTGAGCTTACGCTCGCCGGCCAGGTTGGCCTGCAGCAGGCTGTCCGAATCGCGCGCCAGCCGGTCCGGCGTCTTGCCGGCGAGCTCGGCTTCGAGTTCGCGCTGCTGGGTCGCCAGGCTGTTCAGGCGCGAGCGCAGCTGGTCTTCGTCGGCCTTGGCGAAGGTCGGGTCGAGCGTGGCCAGCAGGTCGCCCTTCTTGACCACCTGGCCGACCCGCACATTGATGTGCTGGATGACGGCCGTCTCGATCGGCTGCAGCACGATGTTCGGGTTGTCCGTGACCAGGCGGCCGCGCGCGGTGACGATCTCGTCCATCTCGGACACGGATGACCACAGCAGGAAGGTCAGCAGGGCGCCGGCCAGCACCATCGGCGTGATGCGCAGGAACGGCGGCAGCGGCGAGCGTTCCAGCGAATCGGCGTCCGGCAAGAATTCCAGGTCCGGTCCGCCCTTGCCAGGCTTGGCCTTGCTCACAGGTGGCTTGTTTGTTGGTTCCATAGGTGCTGGTAGGTGTCGCATCGGGTCAGTAATTCCTCGTGGCGGCCTTTATCGACCAGGGAGCCCTGCTGCATGACCATGATCATGTCGGCATTGACGAGGGTGGACAGGCGGTGGGAAATCATCACCACAGTACGGCCTACCGCAATGCGCGACAGGTTGCTGATGAAGATGGCTTCGCTTTCGGGGTCGAGTGCGCTGGCCGCTTCGTCCAGGATCAGGATGCGCGGCTTGGCCAGCAGGGAGCGGGCGATCGACAGGCGCTGCTTTTGCCCGCCGGACAGGTTCGAGGCGTTTTCCTCGAGCAGGGTGTCGAAGCCCTGCGGCAGGCGCTCGATGAATTCGGAGGCGCCGGCCGCGTCGGCCGCGGCGACGATTTCCTCGAAGGAGGCGTCGGGCTTGGTGGCGGTGATGTTTTCGCGCACGGTGCCGCGGAACAGGAAATTTTCCTGCAAGACCACGCCGATCTGGCGGCGCAGGTGCGACAGTTCGAATTCGCGCGCATCGACGCCATCGAAGCGGATGATGCCTTCCTCGACCGGATACAGGCCCTGGATCAGCTTGGTCAAGGTGGTCTTGCCGGAACCGCTGCGGCCCACCACCCCGATCACGGTGCCGGCCGGGATGGTGAAGCTGGCGCGGTCCAGCGCCAGGTTGGCCGCATTGGGATAGCGGAAGGTGACGTTGTCGAAGGTGATGTTGCCGACCAGCTTGTTGCGCAGGCCGCCCGCGCCGGAGCGGCCTTCGGGGGCGCGGTTCATCACTTCGCCCAGCATCTTCACCGACAGCGCGGTTTCCTGGTATTCGTTGACCAGGCCGACGATGGCGATCAGCGGGCCGGTGACGCGTCCGGTAATCATCTGGAAAGCGATCAGGGAACCGACCGTCATGGTCTGGTCGAACACGTCCTGGGCGCCGATCACGATGATCACCACCGGCAGCAGCTTGCCGAGGAAGTCGGTGACCGAGTTGCCGGTGATGGAAATCTGGCCGACCCGGAAGTGCATGCTGATCGAATCGGCCGAGCGCTGGTCCCATTCCTTGCGCTGGGCCGGCTCGATCGCCAGCGCCTTCACGGTGCGCATGCCGTGCACGGTCTCGACCAGCATCGACTGGCGCTTGCCTTCGACCGCGTACAGCGCTTGCAGGCGGCGCTGGAAGGCCGGCACCATGGCCGCCACCAGGGCCGCGATCACGGCCGTGAAAGCCAGCGTGATCATGGCCAGCTTGACCGAATAGGTAAACAGGATCGGCATGAACACCAGCAGGGCGGTGGCGTCCAGCACGGTGAAGAACAGGCGCCCGGTGAGGAAGCTGCGGATGCGGTCGAGCTGCTGCATGTGGCGCGTGACCACGCCGGCGGTGGTGGTCTCGAAGTAGTCGATCGGCAGCGACAGCAGGTGCGAGAAGGTGCGCCGGGTCAGGCGCATGTCGATCTTGTTGGTCGCCGCCAGGGTCAGCATCTGGCGCAGGTAGCCGAAGGTCGAATCGAACACCAGCGCGATGACGATGCCCACGCCCAGCACCCACAGGGTCGACTGGCTCTGGTGCACCAGCACCTTGTCGATCACCAGCTGGAAGAAGATCGGCGAGGCCAGCGCCAGCAAGTGCATGCAGGCGGCGGTGATGGCGATGTCGCGGAAGGCCGCCTTTTGCTTGAGGATTTCGGGAATGAACCAGCGCAGCGAGAAGGGCTGGTTGGGATCGGTCAGCTTGTGGTGGCGCTTGACGAACACCACGTCGCCTTCCCAGCGCGAGCAGAACTGCGCCTGGTTCAACAGCAGCACATTGGCCACGTCTTCGAGCGGGTCGAGCACCGCCACGGTGGCTTCGGAGCCTTCGCCGCGCACGCCCACCACGATCACGCCGTTGCCGTTGGCCAGGCGGGCGATCAGGGGAAACACCCCGCCCTGGTCGACCAGGCTGTTCCAGGTCAGCTTGTCGTTGCGCGCCTTCATGCCGATGTCGGCGGCGATGCGCAGCACCAGCGAGGGCTTGGGTTCTTCCGCGGTCAGTGCGTAGTCGTCGATCAGCCGCTCCGGATTAATCTGGATGCCGTGATGCTGGGCAATCGCGGTCAGGCACTGGATGACCGAATGGGAAAAATTTGCACTCATGTGGCTTGGGGACTCCCGCGGCGGGCCGCAAATATGGGTTCGTGGCAAGATTCTACTCCAGCACTTGTGTCGCAAAGTCGCAAATAGGCCGCACTAATGCCTCTTCCTCGTCGCTTCGTTGGACCGGGTGGCCACGTAGGATGCATACTGTTGCCATGCCGCCAGCATCTTGACAGCGTTTCCGCACATCAAAGATACTGGATCATTGCCCGCCCCTCCACCCGACCCTGGACGGCCCATGAGCCAAGACCTACCCGTAGTACTGCTGAACTTCAACCGGCCGGACTTGACCGCGGGCCTGATCGCCGACCTGCGCCAGGTGCAGCCGCGCAAGGTGTATTTTGTGGTCGATGGGCCACGGCCGGGCAACGAGGCCGATGTCGCCGCCTGCGCCCAGGTTGCCGAACTGATCAAGACGATCGACTGGCCCTGCGACCTGAAGGCGCGCATCAGCCCGGTTAACCTGGGCTTGCGCCGCAATGTGCGCACCGCCATCGACTGGATGTTTTCCGAGAATGAAGTCGGCATCGTGCTGGAAGACGACATCCGCTTCGGCCCCGGCCTGTTCGAGTATTTCGCCCGCGCGCTGGACGCCTACAAGGACGATGCGCGGGTCGGCGCCATTTCCGGCAACAATATGGTCGGGCACTTGCCCGGCTGCCCGGTCCCGGGCGATGACTATTTCCTGTGCAGCATTTTCCATTGCTGGGGCTGGGCCACCTGGCGCGACCGCTGGGCCCTGTACGACGACAATGTCGAGCAGGACGATGGCTTCTTCGCCGAACAGTTGCCCAAGGTAGTGGCCAACGATGGCGCCTTGCAATTCTGGAATGGCGTGCGCACCAGCCTGCAGCGCGGCAGCGTCAATTCCTGGGCCTGGCGCATGCAGCTGTCGCTGTGGCGCGCCGACCGCGCCTGTATTACCCCCGGTGTCAACCTGGCCACCAACGTCGGCTTCGATGGCGACTCCACCCATACCCTGTCGCGGCCCTGGTGGCTGCAGAACTGGACCGCGGGCCGGCTCGATCCGGCCAGGCCGCTGCCCACGGAACTGCGCGCCGACCGCCGCTTCGACATTTTTGAAAACCACATCATCCTAGGAGTCCCCATGACGAAAGCCCTCGATCTCGGCTGCGGCCTGAACCCGAAAAACACCTGCGGCGCCGACATCATGTACGGCATCGACGTGCGCGATATTCCCGAGCTGAACATCAAGCGCGCCGACCTGGTCATCGAGCCGATTCCCTTCGAGGACGAATTCTTCGAATACGTCACCGCGCACGACTTCATCGAACACATTCCGCGCCTGATCTACGCGCCCGAGCGGCGCTACCCCTTCATCGAACTGATGAACGAGGTCTACCGCGTGCTCAAGATGGGCGGCACCTTCATGTCCTTCACCCCGGCCTACCCGCACGCCGAAGCCTTCCGCGACCCGACCCACGTGAATATCATCAGTGAGCAGACCTTCCAGGCTTACTTCGACGACACCAACCGCTGGGCCGCCATGTACGGCTTCAAGGGCGCGTTCCAGATCACCAGCCAGGAATGGCGCGGCCCGCACCTGCTGACATTGCTGCGCAAGGTGCCGGTACCGGCCGGCGGCATCAAGCTGTAAGAGGGGAAGCCCGGACGATGAAGAATCTGGTGCAAATCATTTGCGGCTGCGGCGCGGCCGAAACCATCGAGGAATGCGCGCGTGTGCCGCTCAGCCTCGGCGCGACGATTATCGTGGTGCACGGCATCTGGCCGCGCCTGAACCACCCGTCGAGCGATGCGGCCAACGATTACAGCGATCCCTCGCGCTGGGTCGGTCCGACCCACCAGATCGACAACGTGGCCGAGATCGCCCGGCGCAATGGCTGGCATTTCATCCAGATGGACAAGTTCGCCTTCAACGGCGAGCAGTACAACGTGGCGCTGGCCTACATCCGCGAACATGCCATCGCCTGCGACACCATCTGGTTCGTCGATTCGGACGAATGCATCGACCCGGCCGACACCCCGACCCTGCTGGCCGAGGTGGAACTGTTCCGCCAGCACGGCATGGGCTCGGTCCGCTTTCATAAACGCACCGAGATCGTGCGCGACTGGCGCGGTTTTTCCTACGACATCATCGGTGGCAATTACGGCATCGTGATGGGCGCGGCCCTGCAGCTGGAGCGCGAAACCTATTTCGATGGCAACTTCTTCTTCAAGACCCCGATTTCCTACGGCTTGACGTCGGTGTCGCTGCTGCACCTGCACCACTTCCGCAAGAATGCCGCCTCGCGCGTGCACGACGGCATCTGGGAAGG
>CAMLHI010000071.1 GCA_946479705.1 uncultured Oxalobacteraceae bacterium | reverse complement strand
AGGGCCAGAAGCTGCAAACGCGCGTGGAAGAGCGCAATGGCACGCGCTATTACCTGAACGCCTTCAACACGGTCAAAGGCAAGCGCTACGAAATCGTGGGCCTGTAAGGCTGCGCTGGCACCGCGCGACGGCTGACGCGGCTTGAGGGTATCCGCAGAGCGGACGCCCTTGATCCTCCGGGCCAGCCCCAAGCTTGCAGGCCCCATCCTGGTACACCGCGGCCCGCTATTTTCTTCATCGACATATAAAAAGACGATCCCCTGTTGAATTTACACACTCAACAGGGGATCATCTCCCTTCTGGGCCTCGCCGCCTGCGCAACTGTCAGTGCAAGGCTGAGCACCTTCAGTCTCATCCTTCCTCGTCCCGCTTACCCCGCCGACTACAGCGCTTGTGCGTGAACTAATTTCGCACGTCGCATGCTTGCGCACCCCGCGTCCTGGCTTCCCTTCCATGGCGCCTGAGCAAGCTGACTTTTCAGGGTCAGATAATGTCAGAGATCAATATTTCCTTTGCAATAATATTGATGCATTAGCATTCTGCGATGAAAAGGGTTATGACAAATCTCATCTTAATGAGCCAAGCGTCAGGATGCACCGATGAGCTTGCCGCAATCTTTCACACTGCGGGATACGACGTCGTCGAAGTGAGGGATGTCGCCTCTTGCTGCCGGCAGTTGCAGGCCGAATTGCTTCCCCCGTCCATGCTGCCTGGTGCCTTGGGCGAAGCAGCCGCGGCAAGCCGCGCGGGCGCCGTGACGATCTTCAACGCCAACGCCATCGCCTTGAATCTCGACACCAGCGCGCGCAAGGCCCATCTGCGCCAATTCCTTGTCAACCTGGCGCGTCAGCTGACGCCAGGCTGGCGCCTGAGCATGCGCCACCGCCGGCTCGAAGCACCGGCCGGCGCCATCATCGAGCTCACCACGCTTGAATTCATCTTCATCAAGATTTTCGCGATGGTCGATGTGGGCGAAGCGGTCTCGCGCAAGTCGATCGTGTTGGCCTTCGGTGAGGACTATCTCAGTTACGACCAGAACCGGATCGATACCCTGGTGCGGCGCTTGCGCCAGAAGATCGAAGCCTGCGCCGGCGTCCAACTGCCCCTGAATACGGAACGCGTACGCGGCTATTCCTTTGGTGACTTGCTCATTATCGACCCATGAGAAAAGCCGGCAGGCGCGATCGATGTGTCCACCTATAGCGGCGGCGCCCGCTCCGGCACGTCCGCGCCGCAGTCGCTATCGGGCGGCATGAGCAGCATGGCTTCGCTCAGAACCCGCCCGAACATGGCGTTGAACATGGAGCCCGCCTCGTGCGCCGCGAGTTCGAACTGGCGCCGCAATTGCTCGCGCACGCGCCCGTCCTGGCAACTCGCATAGCGTTGTTGCAGCGCCCGCATGCCGCGCAATTGGTCTTGCAAGGGGCCGAGCGTGTCGACCGCTGCGCGCCCGCCCACATAGGCCCCCTGGCTCATGCCCATTAAGGTAAGCAAGGTGGCCGAAATCCGGACCTTACCCAGTTCATCGGCCCCGCTGGCAATGACGTAGGCGGCGATGACGAAACTAAACACCAGCATCTGGAATTTATAGATATCGAAACGATCATTTGTCATGAGCAAGCCCTTCGCGCTGGCCCGGCCGGAAGGAGCGGCCACCGGTGCCGTAAACCAGGCCAGCTGCTGCAGGTACTGATAGATGGCCGGCTCGAGGTCTTTCCTGATTGAAGTGGCGATTTCGGTGGCGGCCGTGCCGGCGGTGGAAATGCCGATCAAATACAGCAAGTCCGTCGAAAGTTCCTCCAGCAAACCGGTGCGCAGCCATTGGTAGAACAGCAGCGTGGCCACGATCAGCGTGAACACCAGCATTTGCAGCTGCGACAGGCTGACCTGGCCGGAAGCGCCGGTGATGTTCCACGGGGCCAGGCGCGCCAGATGGCGATGCCAGGCCGGGTGCGCCGGGTCGGCCGCGCGCGGCACCGCCACGCCTGCCACGACGTAAAAGAAGACCGCAAACAGGCAGGCGGCAACGGTGCTCACGCCCTTGTCGGAAACGGCAATGTTCTGATCGCGCCCGAAAATAGGCCGGCCCGCCGACCCCGCCGCATAGTCGAAGGCGGCGATCTTCAAGTGCAGCATCTGGCGGGGTGCCCAGAATTTCCAGAATGCCGGGGCGCCCGTCCCCGCGCCGAAATCGGCGAGCGCGGGGACGTGGAAATAAATGCGTGCGCTCGCCACCGTCTGGCTCGCATCGTGGCGCCGCGCCGTCTTGACCACTTCCGCGCTTTCGAGCACGAGCGGCAAGGTCCGCGCCTGCGCGCCGCTCCCCAGCTCGAAATAGCCGAGCACGCAGACCTTGTCCAGCTGGTTCGCGAAAATGGGGGAGACGGTCACATAGCCGATCGTGCCGCTGGCCAGGCTCGGCGAAGGTAAGGCGACTTGGGCGTTGTCGAGCGTGGCGATGGCCAGTTCTATCGGCGCCCGCACTCTTTGCACCAGCGCGTCAGCCGGCTCGGCGCTGCTGATGTGGGACGAACAGACGCCGTCGGTAGCCGTCCCGGCCGCTGGCGCGGTGCCGGTCGCCATGGCGCATGCCAGCATGCATAGGAGAGTTTTCATCGTGACCTCGGGTAGCGTTCAGCGGGCGACAGGCGTGCCTGCCTGACTGATCCATGCTAGAGCCGCGGCGGCGGCATTGGCTGACCGTTGCTGTCACCTGCGGCGCCCCGACAGAATCGGTCAGGGCCGCAGTGCGCCTGCTCGTTATGCTCCTTACTGCTGATCACAGTCAGCGATCCGATTCACAACTACTTGGGAGTATCTATGGCAATCTTGACGAGTCTGGAAGACATGGTGCGGGCGATAGCGGGCTCGGTCATGAATGCGCAGCACATGGTGGAAAAGGCGCAATTGGCCAATATCGCGTCCTTCTTTGACGACCTGCACCAGCCAAACGTCATCGAACTGGAACTGCCCGCGATCCACAGCACCGCCCTGGCCGATTCACATCATCTGTACCGGGTGCCGGTCATTTCGCTCGTGCCGCACAGCTCGCTGGTGATCGGCGAGGCCGAGATCGAGCTCGATGTCGAATTGGGCGCCTTCGAGGAGCAAGAACGCACGGGCGTGCACGAAGGAATCATCGACCAGCTCGGCCGCGCCGCGCCTGCCGACATGAAAGCCGGCCTGATGGTCAATCTGGCCAATGGCGGCCTGGCCGCTAAGAACGGCAATGCCGTCCACATCAAGCTCAAGCTGGTGGCGACGGAGAAGTCCGAAGGACTCGCGCGCCTGGTCAACGATATCGTCAAGGCTCAGGGGCCGGCCGCGTTCGCGCCGCGCGCGCCGGCATGATCGTCCACCACCTCGGGAGAGCAGCGTGAGCGTAAACACCTTTCAATTGACCAACATCCGCTTCATCAAACGCATCGTGGTCGGCAACGACAATCCGCAGGCGATGAAAACGGAAGCCGAGGTGCAGGAGGCGATGGACCTGGTCAACCACTGCCTGCAGGCGTCGCCGCGCGGCTATACCCTCAATGTCGAGAAGAGCTTCGGCCTCTACAATATCGGCGAGCACCAGATCGTGTTGCAGTATGCCGTCTACCACATCGGCTTCGAGCGCAAGCCCTTGTTCCTCGATTAGCATGCGCAGCCTCAGGCCGGCGGCCGCCCGCTACCATGCGCAATTTCTCCAGCACCTTACCGAGCAGGCCAGGCACGACGCCAACGCCTGGCTGCAAGCGCAGGCGGCGGCCCGCACGGCGGCCGCGCACAGCGCCGTGCGGGCCGATTTCCTTTACGTCGATCCGTTGCGCGACGCCACCACGCCACAGCGCATTCCGGCGGACCAGTTCGAGCGGCAATTCGCGCTGTGCCTGGATGGCCTGGAACTGACCGTCTACGGCTATTACGCGAAGCATCAGTTCGGTTGGGAGCGCCGCACCGAGGCCGTGTTGTGCGCCGGCCGCCGCGCATGGTGGCGGCGCGTGTTGTGCCCGGCGCCCTTGCTGGCGCTGCGCATCAAGGCCGGAGCCGGCGCGGCCGGCGTCAGCGTCGAGATGGCCGCGCCGTTACGCGCCGCGTGCGGCGCGCCGTATATCGTGCGCCTCGACGCCGACACCCAGGCTGCGCTGGCGCGCCTGCATGCCGCGCCGTCACGCTCGTGCCTGCGCCGCCTGCTGGCCTGGTTCGGCTGGGGCAGAAGCACGGCAACACCGTCAGAAACCGACACGTAATCGACTTTCCAGCGCCTTACTCTAAGGATGTCGCGCACGCCCTTGCCAGCGCAAGGCAGCGCGGCGATTCCCGTCCACCTTGTGTGGAAACCATGGCCCGCAAGGGTCCACTTGTCAAGGAGTAGGAAATGGCTGAACTCGTAGATATGGCATCACAATTCAAAGGCTTGCCCATGGGCGACCTCATCGGCGGCCCGCTGACGGCGGCCTGCGAGGCCCAATTGAAGCTGGCGGGCGCCACCGCCACCTTCATCAAAACCATCGGCTTCCTGCCGCCGGATAAAGGCAGCACGGCCGATGTGGGCGACGTTCGTCTCGCCAGGTTTGCATACACGCGCACGATCGTCGATCCCGAAAAGCCGGGCGAGATGAAGGACGAAAACATGCACCTCGACGTGCCCATGCTGGCCATCGTCAAGGTGCCCAACCTGAGCGTCACCAAGGTCGACATCACCTTCGACATGGAAGTGAAGTCCTCGTTCAGCTCGACGGAATCGGAAGATAAGAAAGGCGCTTTCGCCGGCGATGGCCGAGTCGGCTGGGGCTGCTTAAGCGTCAATGTCCACGTCGAAGGCTCGGTCGCCTCCCACAAGGAAAACACCCGCACGTCGGACAATTCGGCCAAGTACCACGTGCAGGTGCTGGCCGAGGACAACGGCATGCCGGAAGGCTTGGCGCGCGTGCTCGACATCCTGCAACAGTCGATCCAGCCGCGCGTCAAAGCCACTAGCGCTGCAACGCCAACTTAAAAAGGCGCAGCGGCGACGCTGTCCTGTAGTGAAAAACCGCCGCCGGCCTGTGCACGGGCCGGCGGCCGGAACCGCCCCTCGAACATTGAATCGGAGCGAACGCAATGAATCCCATTACACAACAGCAGCTGGGCGCCTTGCTGGCCGCGCCCGCCGCCGACCCGCGTCCCGGCCTGTGGGTCGGGCCGCTCAACAAGGCCATGGCTGCCTGTGCCATTTCCACACCCGTGAGACAGGCCGCGTTTCTGGCGCAGGTCATGCACGAGTCCTCCACGCTCAAGCAGGTGCAGGAATCGCTGGGCTATTCGGCGGCGCGCCTGCGCGAGGTGTGGCCTGGCCATTTTGCCAGCGACGCGGCGGCCGCGCCGTTTAGCCATCAGCCTGAGAAACTGGCCAACCACGTCTATGCCAATCGCATGGGCAACGGCGACGAAGCCAGCGGCGACGGCTGGCGCTACCGCGGACGCGGCCTGATCCAGCTGACCGGGCGCGCGAACTACGCCAGGTTCTCGCACGAGATGCAGCTTGACGCCCTGGCCAATCCAGACCTGTTGCAACTGCCCCCGGGCGCGGCGCTGTCGGCGGGCTGGTTCTGGGTGGCGCATGGCTTGAACGAGGTGGCCGACGCGACCGCCGGCCCCAAGGCGGATGCCTATTTTGTTGAGATCACCAAGCGCATCAACGGCGGCAACAACGGTTTGCTCCAGCGCCGCGCCTTCTGGGCGCTGGCCAAGGCGGTCCTGAGCGTCGTCCCGCCGGCCTGAGCGGTGCCCCAGGCCGGTCCACTGCGCCGCGCCGTCCTTCCCATCCAATTTCTATCCCGAGGAAAAATCATGCAAATCGTCAAACAACAAGGCATACTCGACCCGGCCACCAGTCCCCGCGACGACGCCGATGTCATCATGAGCGCGGCCATTGTCGGCCATGCCTACGTCCGGCTCGCCGCCGCCAAGACTGCCATGTTCGACATGGAAATCGATCCGGCCACCATGTCGCTCCCGCCCGGCCAGGTGGCGCCGGCCGCCGCCGCCGACTGGAATCTGCACCTGCGCGGCATCGCCAAAATCAACGCGGCCCTGGCCGTGATGGGGGGCGACTTCGGCCGGCAAGCCAAGGGGAAGGAAGTCATCGCCGGCGTCACGCCCATCTACGGCAAGGATGGCGGGGTGGTGCGCATCATCGGCGGCAGCGGCAATCTGCCAGCCGGCTCGAGCGAGCGCTACGTGGCAGCGGCGCCCCCGGAGCATACGCCGGGCGCACTGCTGATGAAAATCGCCCAGATGCCCGACGTGGGATACCAGGGGCGCGGCGCCTACACCGGCTTCGTCCAGCTCGATGATCCGAGTCGCCAGCCCGGCCTGTTTTCCACCTTCCGGCACCGGGTCGCCGGAGCGGACATGCCGCTGGATAAGGCCAATCCACGGCGCTGGCTGCCCAGCGCGGTAAAAAGTCCGGCCCCCGGCCTAAAGGACGCCACGGCGGCCTCGAAGCCGGCGTGGGATCTGGGAGCCGAGATTGGCCCTGGCGACGACCAGCGCTACTGGGGCATGATCGTCGACAACGCGAAGCAAAGCTGCGGCTGCCGCCCCGACACGCTCAAGGCCCAGGGCATGTATTTCCAGGACGAAGACATGGTGCGCTATCCGCGGCAAAGGAAGCTGGGGCCGGGCGACATCGTCGGCTATACCCACGGCATGATCCAGGCCATCTACGACGTGGCATGGCGCAAGGCTGGCAAGCCCTATGAAATTGCAGTCGGCAATCAGACGACCAAACTGGCTTCCTGTTTTACCTGCGCCATCTTCATGGAAGCGAACGGCTTTCCGGCGTCGTCCACCCATCTGGGGCGTGGCGAATCCTGGTGCCCCCTGTATGCTGAAGCGAGCGACCCGGCCTCCACCCAGGATGCGGCGCGGCGTGATTGCAACGCCAAGTGGGCCGCCTATTGCAAGCTCGTTATCGATGCCGGAATCAAGTGCATCGCCACGCGCCTGAGCGACGCGAGCCACGCCGCCAGTTTCCAGAAACTCAGCAGCTACCTGGCGGCGCACAAGGACCCATTCGATTACGCCAATCTGATTCTCGACGCCGTGACCGTGCACGACAGCGAAATCAAGCGCATTGACCGGACGCTGAAAGCGTAAGCTTGGGCGCGCCGGATCGGGCGCGCCTCTCGAACCGTTCGCCATGGAGCAGGTGCTGAACAGGCCACTCGGCGGCGACGCGACCGCTACCGATACCGAATGGCCAAAGTTACATGCGGATTTCTCGCCAGTCCATCGATCTATGTGGACATCTTACTGGCAAGTCCCGTGACCACATTCATCAGGTCAAATGCCGGGTCGAAATTGGCCCACATCTGCCCGTCGTGTTCCGTCCCTTGGTGGAGACAGAAAATCTGGCCTTGGAATTCGGCTGCGGCAGGCCCGGCAGACATGCCCGTATTTTCCACCCGCTGATCGCCGCGCCATGCGGTCAGATTGAACTGGTTGAACCACAGCTCGCCGCAGTTGCCAGAACCCTGGTGATAGCAGTACAACTGATTGTTGAATACCACCGCGCCAGGGCTGTCGGACATCCCGGTGTCCGGCACCATCCGATCGCCGCTCCAATTGCTCCCGTCGTACACGTTGAACCAAAGTTGTCCGCAATTGTTCGAGCCCTGGTGGAAACAATAGAGCTGGCCGTTAAAGACAAGCGCCGAGGGACTGGATGACATGCCGGTGTTCGGCACCAGCCGATCGCCGCTCCAATTGCTCCCGTCGTAGACGTTAAACCAAAGTTGCCCGCAATCGTTCGTTCCTTGGTGGAAGCAATAGAGGTGATTATTGAAGACCACTGCCGAGGGGCTTCCGGACATACCTGTTTGCGGTACTAACTTGTCGCCGGCCCAATTGCTGCCATCGAAGGTGTTGAACCACAGTTCACCGCAATTGCCGCCACCTTGATGAAATGCATAGAGCTGGGCGTTAAAAACAGCGAGGGAAGGGCTGGCGGACATGCCCGTGTTGGGGACGAGCTGGTCGCGCGTCTGCATGTTGCCATAGTCAATAATGTTCATGCCGGCAAAAGATTGGGTCATTTCAGATTGCTCCTGATACGAAAAGCGCGTCAAATTACCGAATTGCTGAAGCCAGGCCCAATTAACACTGAACGAGTTGGCTGTTACATGAGGGTGGGCTGGCGACTGGGCTAGCGCTACCCTGTTCATTGTTAATTGACACCCGGCATAGCGTCAAAGCTTCGGCTCGGAGGGTCTTTCAGCAGAAAGATCCCAAGACGATCTTATCGATCGTTTCATCGGGTTTTGTGACGAAGTCTGGCATTGGCCCTTCCACACTTTGTCCACAAAATTGTCGGGAAGTCATGCTTCCGTCATAATATTTCCAACGTGAAAATGAAATTTATAAGTCATTGATTCGAAAGGATAATTTTTGCTGCATGTTTTCCCGGCACGGTAAGAAAACCCTTCAAAATCAAGCACTTTGCGACTTCCCGGCGGACTTCTTCACAAAGTTATCCACACAATGTGTGTGGAAGTCGGCCCTGTGGATATGCCTGAAACTTGAGCAGCGAACATTTGTCCTTTGAAATCAAGCACTTGATGAGATCGCCAGACGGTTCCTCACAA
>CAMLHI010000070.1 GCA_946479705.1 uncultured Oxalobacteraceae bacterium | reverse complement strand
TCCGCGCCGGCATCCGTTGCGGCCAGTGCCGCTTCCAGCTGCTGCACCAGGCGCAGCTTGTCGCGCAGGGCGCTGGCCTGGGCCAGCCCGGCCTGGCGGCGCGCCGCGTCGATACGCTGCTGCACCGCCGCCTGCGCCGCGTGATAGCGCTTCTCCAGCTTGGCCTCGACCGCGCGCGGCACCGCGCCGGCCGCATGCCATTCCGCCGACGCCTCGCGCAGCAGTGCCGCGGCGTTGCCGATCTCGCCGAGGGCGGCCGTCTCCAGCCGCTCGCAGATGGCTTCCTTGGCCGTCTGGTGCGCGCGCCGCTCGGCATCGGCCGCATGCGCGCTTTCTTTCCGGGCCGCGAACACGGCATCGCAGGCGGCGCGGAACTTCTGCCACAGTGCCTGCTCGGCCTTGCGTTCGAGCGGCAGCGCGCGCGCGTGGCGCTGCCAGGCTTCCTGCACCGCGCGCACGGTATCGAGCGTGTTGCGGTCGTGCGGATTGAGCGCGGCGACCTGCGCGATCAGCGCTTCACGGGTATCGACCTCGCCCTTGCGCTGCTGTTCCAGCGGCCCTTGCAGGGCCACCAGCACGTCGGAAAACTGCTGGTCGAGGCGCTTCTTTTCCTTGCGGTCGATGGCGCCCAGGTGGCTCCAGGCCAGGCGCAGACGCTGCACCGTGGCGGCCATGTGCTTCCAGTCGGGCGCGTCGGCGCCGTTCATGCGCGCCGCTTCCTGGCGCGCTTCATCGATCAGCGCCTGGGCCTTGGCGGCATTGCTGTGGCGCTCGTCGGCCAGATGCTTGAAGTGCGCGGCGGCCGGTGCGTAGGCAGCCGTGCAGGCGGCGTCGAAACGCTCCCACAGGCTGCGCGGCGCCGAGCCGGACAAGGTGTCGAGCGCCTTCCAGCGGTCGCGCATGCTGCCGACCTTCTTGGCCAGTTCGCTCATGGCGATTTTCTGCGTGCCGAGCTGTTCGACGGCCTTGATCAATTCCTCGCGCGAGACGTTGCCGCCCCAGCGCGCCCAGTCCGACAGGCGTTTGAGCTCGGCGCGCGCCTGCGCCAGCCGCTCGGCCATCTGCGGGGTCAGGCGGGCGCCCCTGGCATCCTTGAGGGTCTTGTCGTGCTCGGCTGCAGTGCCCAGCGAGCCGTGCTGCAGGGCCGCTTCCATCGCGTCGAGCGCGTCGACCAGGTGGGGTTCCGGCGGCTGGGCCTTTTTCGGCTCGCGCGGGGCGCGCGCTTCCTTCGCGGGCTGGGCCGGCAGGCGCGCCAGCAATTCCTCGAAGCGGCGCTGCAGGTCGGCCGCCGCGCTGGCCGGGGCGGCCGGCAGCAGCTGCCAGGCACGCTTGAGCTGCTCGGCGGTGAAGGTGGGCGGATTGGTGGCGCTCCATTCGCCCAGCGCGGTCTCGCGCGCGGCGATGGCGGCATGGGCGTCGTCGATGGCGGCGATCGAGGCCGACAGACGCGCGTGTTCGTTGGCGAACTCGTTGACCAGGCTGCGCGGCAGGCTGGCGTGTTCGGGGGCGGCCAGCATGGCGTCCTGCTCCTGCGCGAAGGCGGCCAGGCGTTCGGCCAGCGCATCGCCGGACAGGCCCGCATGCTCCAGCTGGCGCAAGGCGTTCAGGCGGTCGATGGCGGCGCGCTGCAGCATCACTTGCGCTTCCAGGCGCGCGCCCAGCTGCTGGCGCACGGCGCCGAAACGTTCGTCCAGTTCAGGGGCCTTGATGACCGACCATTTGCGGTCCAGGTCGGCCACCTGGTTGGGCGTGAGCTTGTCTTCGGCGGCCATGGCTTCGGCCTGGGCGATGCAGGCCTGGCCGCGCGCCACCTCGGCTTCGTGGTGGCGCCAGGCGTCCAGGCGCGCCTGCAGCAGCTTGGCCACGCGCCGGTCGGCATTGCGGATGCCGCCGTGCACGCGCTCGAGCAAGGGAGGACTGTGGATCAGATCGGCCGCGGCCAGGCGCAGGTCGGAAAACTCGCACTGCAGGATGAAGTCGGCAGCGGCCTGCTCGTCTCCGCCCAGCTGGGCGAGCTTTTCAGCCTGCTGCGCGCGGGCGGGAGAAACTTGCGCGGCACCGTCGCCGGCCGGCTGGACAGGCCCGGCAGCCTCGCCGCCGGGCGCGTCGCCCGGACGCTTGAAAAGAAACTCGAACATGAGGTGGGACCAACCATTCAAAACCGTCATCATAACAAGAACGGCTTATGGCGTCGCAGCCTTCATGCCCGCGCCGGGCGCTCAGTGACCGATATGCTCGGCAGTGGCGTGCTCGACAATGAAGGGATCGGGTTCGCCGGCGTGGCGCTGGCGGGTGGGCAGGGTCGCCTGGCGTCCCTGCTTGCGGTCTTGCACGTAGGCATCGTGGGCCAGCATTTTGTTGGCGATCGAAAACCAGGTTTCGCCCGAAATGACGGCGCGGGCGACCGGAAACAGGTCCTGCTCCTCGCGGTCGAGCCGCTTGAGGCTGGCCGCGCAAAACACATCGATGGCATTGCAGAACTGCGCCACGCTGCTGTGGGTGTCGAGCGCGGCGCTGCCCATGCGCGCGGCGGCGTGGCCGAGCGCCTCGGCGGCGGTGCGCGCCAGCTCGTCGAGATCGCGCAGCAACAGGTTGGCCTGATCGGTGGCGCTGCGCACCGCCGGGATCAGGAACATGTCGATCTTGCGCCAGTGGTGGCTGTCGTACAGGCGGCGCACCGAATCGACCGCGTGGCCGATCTGGTGCGGCGTGAGCACCGCCTGGTCGATCCAGCTGGCGTGGAGAAGTTTTTGTAGCGACTGCAAACTCTTGCGAACGTTCGCTTGTTCGACGGACAGTGCTACCAAGGTGTAGGTCGCCGTTAACATTCGTTCTCCTCAGAAAATGCCCCAATGCGCAGCCCCGGACGAGTCGGACAAGTCCCTGGCGTGGCTGGAGTCGTGGTGTGATTGGAACGGCCTGGGTGTTCTCGTTTGGAACGCTTTTTTTCAGCCCGAGGTATTGAGTGTAAAGAACACCGACACCCCCAGTTTGATATTTCGCAAAGGCGCGCCCATCGCTGCCGTCTTTACGTCACCCATGTGAGAATCCACAAGGCAAACTGATGCGATATTACAACGCAGATCGCGGCAATTTGGTGGGGTCAAACCGGTATGTCGCGCTTATTTTTCACTGGGGCAATCAATTCTCACCAAAATACGCGCACAATGGTAATTGACTGAAAGCATTGAATTTACTCCAGGAGGCACTTGTTCACCGAACCTAGCACGCTGCGACGCTTGGCCCGGCGCTGCTTGCGTCTCCTGCCGCTGCCGGCCTTCGCGCTCGCGCTGCTGGTGGCGATGTGGCTGGCGGTGTTCCATCAGCTCGACAGCGAGCGCCACAGCGCACGCCGCGACGCCGCCGACGCCAGCGCGGCGCTGGCGCGGGTGCTGTCCGAGCACGTCAGCCATATCCTGCGCCAGACCGATCACGCCAGCCAGCTGTTCAAGCTGAAGTACGAAGAAACCGGCGGTCTCCTGCGCCTGCGCGAGTTTTCGCGCCGTAACGGCCTGCTCGACAGCGTCCTGCCGGCCGCGCTGGATTTGCCGATGGCCCTGTACGACCGCGCCGGCGCGCTGCGCGATAGCGCCAACGGCATCGTTCCGGACCAGGTGGCGCAGCTGCCCTACTTCGCCATGCTGGCGCGCGACAGCGCCGACGCCGCGGTCTTTTCGACCCCGGTGGTCGATGCGCGCACCCACAAGTGGCACATCCAGGTGGCGCGCCGCCTCAACGACGCCCACGGCCGCTTCGATGGCATCATCGTCGTCATGATCGACCCGATGCTGTTCGTGGACGACTACGACCGCCTCAACCTGGGCGACCGGGATGCGCTGGCCCTGCTCGCGCGCGCCGGCGGGCTGACCGTCGGCCGGGTCGGCGAGCAGCTGTTCATCGACGACCACCAGCGCTTCGAGCCGGCGCGCGCTGCCGGCAGCGTGCCCGGCGAAATGGCCGCCATCCCGGCGCTGGATCCGGTGGCGCGGGTGTACGGCGCCAGCGACATGCCGCGCTTCGGCCTGGCCGCCGTGGTCGGCGTCACCGAGCAGGCGGCCCTGCTGCGCTACCAGCGCCAGCGCGCCACCTACCTCGACCTGGCGGCCGGCGCCACCCTGCTGATCGTGCTGGTGGTGGCCCTGCTGATGCGCCAGAGCGCGCGCCTGCGCGCCAGCATCCGCGCCGCCCGCACCGCCCAGGCCACCTTGCGCGCCGCTTCCGACGCCAGCCTCGACGCCCTGCTCATCTTCGACGCCGCCTACGGCCCCGACGGCGCCATCGAGGACTTTATCTTCGTCGACGTCAACGAGCGCGGCGCCGCCATGCTGGGACGCAGGCGCGCCCAGCTGATTGGGGTGCGCGCCTTCGCCAGCCTGTCGCGCATGCAGCGCACCGGCTTCCTGCCCAAGTACATCCAGGTCATGGCCAGCGGCACCGCGCTGGAAGAAGAAGTCGAACTGCCCGGCGACGGCGCCGGCGCGCACTGGATCCACCACCAGATCGTGCCGCTCAAGGATGGCGTGGCGGTCACCTCGCGCGACATCAGCGAGCGCAAGCGCGACGAACTGGCGGTCCGCACCGGCCAGGCGCAGATGGCCGCGATGATCAATGCCTCGCCGCTCGGCCTGGTGCGCGCCGACGTGCACGGCAACTGTACCTTCGTCAATCCGCGCTTCGAAAGCATCACCGGCCTGACGCGCGAACAGGCGCTGGGACGCGGCTGGATCGGCGCGCTGCACCCGGACGACCGCGTCAAGCTGGCCGGCCTGTTCAACCACCAGCGCCAGCAGGAAGCCCCATTCCAGGACGTGCTGCGCTGCGTGCACCCGGACGGCAGCGTGGTGTGGGCCGCGCTCAAGGTGGCGGCGGTGCGCATCGGCGAGCGCATCGAAGGCTTCGCCGGCACGCTCGACGACATCACCTTGCGGCGCGAGGCCGAACTGGCGCTGCGCGCATCCGAAGCGCGCCTGCGCACCATCGCCGACACCATCCCGGCCATGGTGGCCTATGTCGACGCGCACGAGGTCTACCGCTTCCACAACCTGGCCTACGACCGCGAATTCGGGCGCGCCAGCCTGGCCGTGCCGGGACGCACCGTGCGCGAAACCATGAGCGAGCAACGCTACCGCTTCCTGCAGCCCTACATCGCACGCGCGCTGGCCGGCGAGACCCTGATCTTCGAGGAACAGGACCAGGAGGACGGCGCCGAACGCACCCAGGAGGTGACGTACATCCCGCAACTGGGCGAGGACGGCGAAAGCGTGATCGGCTTTCACATCATGCGCCAGGACATCACCTCCCAGCAGCGCGAAAAGAAGCGCCTGCTCAAGCTGGCCCAGCTCGACCAGCTCACCGGCCTGGCCAACCGCGCCGGCTTCCTCTCACGCCTGGACAGCGCCATGCGCGACGCCGCCATCGCGCACCGCCTCATGGCGCTCATGTACATGGACATCGACCGCTTCAAGCCGGTCAACGACACCTATGGCCATGCGGTGGGCGACAAGCTGCTCAAGGCCTTCTCCGGCCGCCTGACCCACGCGCTGCGCGCCAGCGACGTGGTGGCGCGCCTGGGCGGCGACGAATTCACCATCATCATGGAAGGCCTGGCGCGCGAGGACGACGCCGCGGCAACGGCCACCAAGATCGTCCAGGCCATGCGCGAGCCCTTCGACCTCGACGGCGTGACGGTCTCGGTCTCGGTCAGCATCGGCCTGAGCTACTATCGCGACGGCCCGCACGATCCGGAAGCGCTGCTCAAGCAGGCCGACATGCTGCTCTACCAGGCCAAGCAGGCCGGGCGCAACACCTGCCGCGTGGCCGCCCAAGAGGCTGAGAGTCCGGATCAGTTATAGTATGCGATTGCATGCTTGAAGCGCGAACCCCATGCGGCTGTTGCACACCTCCGACTGGCACCTCGGCCAGACCCTCCACAATTACGACCGCAGCTACGAACACCAGTGCTTTCTCGACTGGCTGCTCGACACCATTGTCGCCGAACAGGCCGACGCGCTGCTGATCGCCGGCGACGTGTTCGACACCGCCAACCCCTCGGCCCAGTCGCAAAAGCAGTTGTACCGCTTCCTCAGCCAGGCGCGCAGCCGCGCCCCCGCACTCGATATCGTCCTCATCGCCGGCAACCACGATTCGCCCGGCCGCATCGAAGCGCCCGGCCCACTGCTGGAAGCCCACGGCACCAGCGTGATCGGCCACATCGTGCGCGGCGCCGACGGCCAGATCGACCTGGAGCGTCTGCTGGTTCCCCTGCACGGCAGGGACGGCGCGGTGGCGGCATGGTGCCTGGCGATTCCCTTCCTGCGTCCCGGCGACGTACCGCGCACCGAGGGCGACGGCGACCCTTACCTGGCCGGCATCGCCGAACTCTATCGCCAGGCATACGCGCTGGCCTCCGCGCGCCGCCAGGACGGCCAGGCCATCCTGGCCATGGGCCACTGCCACATGGTCGACGGCAAAGCCTCGCTGGACTCGGAACGCCGCATCGTCATCGGCGGCACCGAAGCGCTGCCCGCGGCGATCTTCGACCAGGGCATCGCCTACGCCGCGCTGGGCCACCTGCACCTGGCCCAGCGCGTCGGCCAGAAAGAGCACCTGCGCTACTGCGGCAGCCCGCTGCCGCTGTCGTTTGCCGAAACCGGCTACCAGCACCAGGTGCTGCGCGTGGACCTGGCCGATGGCGCCGCGCGCGAAGTCACGCCACTGCACGTGCCGCGCGCGGTGCCGCTGCTGCGCATACCGCCCAGTCCCGCGCCAGTCGAGGAAGCGCTGGCGGCGCTGGCCGCGCTCGACCTGCCCGAGGCCGACCCGCAGCGCCAGCCCTACCTGGAAGTGCGCGTGCTGCTCGACGCGCCCGAACCGGGCCTGCGCGGGCGCATCGAAGCGGCGCTGGCCGGCAAGCCGGTGCGCCTGGCCAAGATCGACCCCAGCCGCCGCCACGACAGCGGCAGGCAGGAAGACGCCATCTCGCTCGACCAGCTGGCCCAGCTGCAGCCGGACGACATCTTCAAGCGCCTCTACCAGCAGCGCTTCGGCGAAGACGCCCCGGACGACCAGTTGGCCGCGTTCGCCGAACTGATGGTGGGCGGCGCATGAAGATCCTCAATATCGGCGGCAAGAACCTGGCTTCGCTGGCGGCCGAATTTTGCGTCGACTTCGATGCCGGCCCGCTGGCCGGCGCCGGCCTGTTCGCCATCTGCGGCCCCACCGGCGCGGGAAAAAGCACCCTGCTCGACGCCCTCTGCCTGGCCCTGTACGACGCCACCCCGCGGCTGGTGCGCGCCAATCGCGTGCAGCTGCCCGACGTCGGTCCGTCCGCGCTGTCGGTGCAGGACCCGCGCAACCTGCTGCGGCGCGGCGCCGGCGAAGGCTATGCCCAGGTCGATTTCGTCGGCAACGACGGCGTCGCCTACCGCGCCCGCTGGAACGTGCGGCGCGCGCGCGGAAAACCCGGCGGCGCCATGCAGCCGTCAGGCATGACCCTGCACCGCCTGCCCGACCTGATCGCCGTGGGCGGCACCAAGACCGAAGTGCTGGCCGAAATCGCCGCGCGCATCGGCCTGTCGTTCGAGCAGTTCACGCGTGCCGTGCTGCTGGCGCAAAACGAGTTCTCGGCCTTTCTCAGGACCGACGACAACGAACGCGGCGAACTGCTCGAAACCCTGACCGGCAGCGCCGTCTACAGCGAGATTTCGCGGCGCGCGTACCTGCGCTGGAAGGCCGAGGAAGACGCGCTGGCGCGCCTGAGCGAGCGCCTGGCCGACCAGACCCCGCTGGCGCTGGAAGTGCGCGCCGCGCTGGAAGCCGACGCCGCGGCGGCGCAAGTGGCCCTGACCGGCTTCGACACGCGCCGCGCGGCGCTCGAAGAACAGCTGCGCTGGCACCAGGAGGCGCAGCGCCTGGCGGCACAGGTGACGCTGGCCGAGCAGGCTTGCGTGGCCACCCGCGCCGCGGTGCAGGAAGCGCAGGCGCGGCGCGAGCACCTGGCCGCCATCGACGCCTTGCAGCCCGCGCGTCCGCTGCTGGCCGAAGCCCAGCGCATCGACAGGGAACGCGCCAGCGTGGCCAACGCTCATGCCGGCGCGGCGCAGCAGCTGCAGCAGGCCGCCGACGCCCAAGCCCAGGCGCTTGCCGCCGTGCGCGCCGCCGAAACGCGGCACGGCGATGCCGACCAGGCGCTGCGCGCCGCCGTGCCGATGCTGGACCGGGCCAAGGGCCTCGACGCCGCCATCGGCGCGCTCACGCCTTCGCACGTTCAGGCGCAGCAGCACCATGCGGCAGCGGCCGCGCAGCTGGCACAGGCGGCCGCCGCATCGGCCGACAGTCGCCGAACGCTCGACGCCACTGAAGCGGCGCACGTGCAGGGCCAAGCCTGGCTGAACGACCACGCCGGATGGGAAGCGCTGGCGGCGCAATGGCCACGCTGGGATGCGCTGTTCGCCGCCGCCGGCCAGCACGCGCAGCAGGAACGCAGCGCCCGCGAGGCGCTGACGCACGCCGGCCAGCGGCTGCATGCCGCCAGCAGCGCGGACAGCGCCGCCACCGACGCACTGACCGTGGCGGCGCGGGAACTGGGCGCGCAGGACACGGCACGCCAGCAAGCCATCGGCGCACTGGCGGTCTTCGATCTCGACGCGCTGCAGCGCGAACGCGAACAGCTGGACCTGCGGCGCGAGCAGCTGGCCAGCGCCGACACACTCGTC